>DASVNY010000680.1:0-15094 GCA_036383615.1 Chitinophagaceae bacterium | reverse complement strand
AGAAAGGGTGAGATCGTATGATATCATTCTCTGTTGGTTCTGCTTTATGGAGTGCGAAGGATGAATCGGCCAGGTTAATAATATATTTCTTAAAATATTTTTTATTGCGGGGGTTGCTCCAGTCCAGCATTATTTTCAACTTGTCTTTCGATGTCAGGGAGTAATTTTTATTGCTTCCTAAAAAGACCAGTTGATCATCCTGTTCATTATAGGATGCATAAAAATTTTCACCCAATCGCTTATAGCTTACTTTTTTGATGAACTTCCCGTTTTTCGAATAAAAGAAAACTCTTTTACCAACCGGGTCTCTTATCAGGAAATAATTTTTGGTGATTTCAACACTGTTGAAGTTCGTGAGCCCAACGCCATCATTTACTTCAAGGGGAATAACCCGTATAGAGTCAACAAACTTTGCTTGTTTTTCACTGCCGGCTGCTTTGGGATGAAGATATATTTTTCGAAGATCCTGCTGGCTGAGTACCGGCATAGGCAGGAGGTACAGGAACAATAGAGTGTACAATAAGTAGCTTCTCATTTGAGCAGTGTTCGGCATTCAAACAAAAATAGAGTGGGAACTGTTAATTGGACCCTAAGTTTTTTACAGATGGTTAAATAATACTGTCAGTAAATGAGTGAAATCCGCTACCGATATGAGAATTAATTAATATGGCGGATAGGAGCATTTACGGTCATCGAATAATACGAACAGTCATTATTGTGGATTGGGATAGTGCGGATCTATCATACAAGAGCTTTACCAAACGTACACGTCATTCTTGTATCCACTTTCCCTGTCGATGCCCCTTACTCGTCCGTTTTTGGCATAAAGATGTCCTACTCACGGTTTTTTTTCAAAGCATCTTTGTACAATGGAAAAGAATATTGCAATATTAATGGCTGACCTATCGGGATATACAGCTCTTACGGAAACACACGGCGCCGTTGCAGCCGCTGATTTAATAGACAGGTATATTCAAATAGTAAAAAGTTGCCTGAAAGGAGATTGCCGTTTGCATGAGCGTACCGGTGACGAGATTATGGTTGTTTCATCTTCCCCTGATTTTCTGTTAGCTACCGCGGCTATGATCGGGAAGCTTACCTCAAATGAAGAGTACTTTCTCCAGATACATGGAGGACTGCACTATGGAAAAGTATTGCAAAGAGAGAACCGCTATTTTGGCTCTGCCATTAATCTTACTTCCAGAATTGCTTCCAAAGCAAATGCCGGAAGCTTTTGGTGTTCGGATGAATTTGTTAATGCCTTATCTGACAAAAATCAGTTCCCATTGACTTCAAAAGGGAACCAGGTTTTCAAAAATGTTAGTATAGAAAAACAGATATTTGAATTAAATATCCTGGAGGAAAAAGCAGTGTATGTCGATCCTATTTGTAGAATGCTGATCCTGGATACAAGTACCGCAATTTCGCATCCTGAAGAAAACGGGAAATATTTTTGCTCACCTGATTGCCTGGCGATTTATGACGCTACCTAAAATAAAAAAAGTACTGCTGGTTAAAAATATGGTTTGTCATCGCTGTTTGTTAGCGGTTGAAGAAATTCTGAAGCAATCAGGCATTCCATTTCTTAAAGTAACTACCGGCGAAATTTATTTGACTTCTACCATTACAGATACACAAACCCACTTGCTGGCGGAAAGTCTTCGTTCTATTGGCCTTGAGCTGATCGATAACCGGATGAGCGGCTTGATTGAAAAAGTGAAACAACTGGTTATCAAAAAGGCGAGAAATGAAGTGGGTGACAATGAAACAAAAACCAAGCTCTCTGTTTATCTCTCTCAAAACCTGCATCACGAATATACTTATCTCAGTCATTTTTTCTCTTCTATAGAAGGGCGTACTATCGAAAATTATTTTATCGAACAACGAATTGAAAAAGTAAAGGAGCTACTTGTTTATAATGAAATGTCGTTGTCAGAAATTCACCACCTCCTTGAATACAGTAGTGTTGCACACCTTTCTAACCAGTTCAAAAAAATTACCGGTCTTACCCCCTCTCATTTTAAAGAAGTTGGTTCCGCAAAGCGAAAAATGCTCGATAAGATCTAAGACAAAATTATGCAAGCCTTACACAAAATGCTGTAATAATACCTCTCTATTCTCATTCTACTTTTGATTCATTAATCATTTAAAAACAGATTTATGAAATCAAAAGTAAAATTGAACCAGGTAATGCTGAACGGAAAAGGAAAATGCAGTAATCCAAATTGTACTTGCGAAAATTGTAACTGCGGCGACAATTGCACTTGCAAAAGTTGCAAATAGCCGTTCCATTCTACCTCTTTTCAAAGTCACCCATCATTGGGTGACTTACTTAACTCCTTTAAAAACTTAAATCATGAAAAAAACATTCATCTTCCTTTTTTTACTATTTGCCGGCTATGGCTCATTTGCGCAAACACCTACTCAAAAGGTGGAGCAGTATTGCCAAATTATTGCATCACCAAGGCTACTTAGCAATAAGGTGACCATTGATATCGACTTTGGTGAAGAAAAAAGCTTTTGGCGCGACAACCGGTTAAAAAACCATGACGGCAGGCTAAAAAAATTCAATACCATAATTGACGCATTAAATTTTATGGGTAAAGATGGCTGGATCTTTATTAATGCCTACCCTGTTACCATTGGCACTGGCGTTATATATCATTTCGCTTTCAAAAAAGAATTTCCACTATCAGAGGTTCAGCAATAGTTGTCCGTTTCTGACATCACACTGGCTGTATTATCATATACAGCCGGGATACTTTTACATCATCAAAAAAAACATTCGCAATGAAAAAAATATTTTTATTTATTACCATTATTTTATCGGTCGCATCGACGGCCCAGGTAACTCATATTTCTTTGAAAGCAAGTGGGTTGACCTGCAGCATGTGCAGTAATTCCATTAACAAAGCATTAAAGACGCTCGACTTTATCAGCGAAGTTGATGCTGACATCAGCACCTATATGTTTGAAATTTCATTCATACCCAATAGGGTGGTCGATCTTGATCTTATTAAAAAGAAAGTAGAACAGGCAGGGTTTTCAGTTGCCGAATTTGTTGTCACTTTAATGTTCGACTCTGTACCTGTGTCGAATCAACAACCGGTAACAATAGCTGGTCTGAGTTTTTTGTTTATCGACACAAAGAGCCAGTTATTAAATGGTGTAAGGAAGCTTAAGATCTTAGACAAGGGGTTTGTTTCTGCCAGGGAATACAAGACCAATGCTTTTCCTGTTTCAGCAGCAGGCACATATAATGCCCGTATATTATGAAACAAGTAACTTTTATAGCTCTCTTGTTCTTTTCGGTGCCAGGCTCCGCACAGGAATTGTTTTCTGCAACAGAACCTGCGAGTAACAGAGCAGCGAGAAGCATTAGTTTTAGAGTCGATAATTCTATAATGGATGAACTTAATTCTCCTAAAACAAATTATCATCTTATTCCTGAAATCATGATCGGTGTTTCAAAAAAACTAATGATATCTGGAAATATTTTTCTAAGCAACCGTAGTGAACGACTGAGGTACGAGGGTGGCAGCATATATGCCAAGTACCGGTTTTATAGTAACGACGCAATGCAACGACATTTCCGCATGGCTGTGTTTGGAAGATTAAGTTTTAATAACAGTGATATACACCAGGAAGAAATTAATATGAATGGGCATAACACTGGATTTGAAACAGGTGTCGTTGCTACAAAGCTGTTGAAAAAAGTCGCATTGTCAACTTCTGTATCATTTGTAAAAGCAGCTGATAATGCCAGGGGTAATAAATTTCTGTATGGCGCCGAAAACGATGCCGCGATCAACTCATCATTCTCTCTTGGAAAATTGATGTTGCCAGGGGAATACAAGAATTTCAGACAAACGAATCTTAACCTGATGCTGGAATTTTTGAGCCAGGTGAATACAGGTTCAGGAAAATATTATTTTGATATAGCGCCAACTATGCAATTAATATTCAATAGTCAAAGCAGGATTGACATTGGTTATCGAAAGGATTTAAAGAGCTCGCTATTGAGGACAGCGCCGAAAGGTTTTTTTATCCGGATCGAACATAGTTTATTCAATGCCTTTTAACCAATGAAAAAAAATAACACTACAATACGTACAATTTTTTTGGTACTTCTTTTCCAACTGGCATTCATTCTAACAATGAGGGATAAACATTCATTTCCTTTACAAAAATGGAAAGGTGAAAATACTATTTCGATCCCTGCTTTTGGGAAGGTGAATATGTTGACAGCATTAAAAAAATCGTTATGATATCATCAATTATTGGAATTGCTACAGGTATTTTATTAATTGTCGTGCTTGCAATGATGACACGAATTGACAAACCAATTTTGTATGGGTTAGTGCTTGCTGGAATTGGGTTTCTATATGTAGGATTTACCTGGACAGACCTGGATTCCTTAGTAATAAATTCAGTCCAGGCATTTGTGTTTGTATTGTTTGCTTATTACGGAATAAAAAAGAGCATCAATATTCTTGCAATAGGCTATTTACTGCATGGAACCTGGGATCTCGTTTATGACCTTTTAGGTGGACCTGATTTACTCCCACCTCATTATGACCTGTTTTGCTTATCTGTTGATTTCACCATTGGAATTTATCTGTTGATCTTTGCCCGGGTTGCTAAATCAAAATTCCAGGCAACTGCTGTTTAGTAGCGCAATTTTATAATTTAATATAATTATCCATGTTAAAGGTTGCTTTTATTATTCCACCGACAGTTGAAATACTTGACCTGGCCGGGCCAATGCAGGTTTTTACCGAAGCCAAATTTTATGGATTTGATATTGATATAGAATTCTACACTTTTTCGGATGAGCCGGTAAGCACTTCCGGGCTTGGGTTTGGGAAACTAGAAAACTATAAGCATGCTAAGTTGAAAGAAGATGATTTTGTATTTGTGCCCGGTATGGATATGGAATATGTGAATAGTTTTTCTTTTAAGGCAGAAAAGGAATTTTTTAGCTGGCTAAAGGATTGTTCCGATAAAAGAATTACTGTTTGTTCAATCTGTAATGGCGCCTTTGCGTTGGGTCATGCCGGGCTGCTGAAAGATACCGAATGTACTACTCACTGGCGAAGAGTGAAAGCGTTACAGGAATTGTTTCCTTCAGCAAGGGTCCAGGCAGATATTTTATTTATAAAAAGTAACAATGTTTACACAAGTGCTGGTATCAGTGCCGGTATTGACCTTGCCCTGGCTATTCTTGAAGATTTGAAAGGGCCATTGTTTACGCATAAAGTTGCGAGGGGGTTGGTTGTTTATCATCGGAGAAGCGGAAGGCATAATCAACAGAGCATTTACCTTGATTATAGAAATCATATTAACCCGCAGGTGCATGAAGTCCAGGACTATCTTATTGACAATCTTGCAAAAGAAAATGACATAGCTACACTAGCTTCATTAGTTGGAATGAGCCCGAGAAATTTGAGCCGGGTTTTTAAAGAAAAAACCGGTTCTACTATTTTAGAATACCTGACTCTCTTACGAAAGGAGTTTGCCAGTACTATGATGAATAATCCCGAGTACACTATTGAGTATATTGCTTCGAAATGCGGGTTTAAAACAGCCAGGCAATTGCAGCGAATACTAAAGACTAACAAATCAAAGTAAACTCCCCATATGTCACTTATGGCTTCTATTTTACTTCTTTCCCCGCCTTATCAATAACTATTATTTTCCCATTTTTAACGACCCGGGCTTTCCCATTTTCAAAACGTGTTTCGATTGTTTCAAACTGGCAGGGTATTACTTCGGTTCCTTTACTGTCAACAAAACCAATTTTATTATTGAGGACAACCGCAGCCATGCCGTCGGTAAATATATCAACATCATCATACTTAAATGGGACAAGAACTTTTCCGTCTCCATCCAGGAAACCAACTTTACCATTCAGTACCGCGATGATAGTGTTTTCATTTCCGCCTTTCAGCCAATCATATTTTACTTCAATCTTTTCTTTGCCATCACGATCAATGGCCCCGATCTTTTTATCTTTTACCACTATTGCCATTGGGGCCGTAAAGGAAACAACCGTATCATATTTAGGTGCTACTATTTCATTGCCGTTAAAATCTATAAATCCCCATTTATTGTTAAGCATTACTGACAGCCTCTCATTCACCGCCTCTCCTACCAACTGGTATTTCAGGATATCAATCTTGTCGCCTTTTATAACGAATGCTCTCCTGCCGCCATCTTTGTCATAGAAATAGCCAATCGTTCCATTGGCAACAGCATAAACACCCTTGTATTTTAGCGGAAGCACTTGTTTTCCTTTACGATTGACTAATCCATAGTTATTTCCAAAATCTTCAACAGTGATCAGCTCATTCGTTAATATGCTAACAGTTCTGTATTTCAGTTCCACCACTTCAGTTCCGCGATCATCAATTACACCATAAAAATGGCGCGCAATACTCGGATCATAATTCGACGCGACAATTATAGATAGATCCTTACCGGTAGTACCCACATCGCTGTATTTAAACCCCGTCAGCATTTTACCTTTACTATCCATGACGGCCCATTTTTCAGCGTCGTTTTCAACACCCGCGAGATTGCCGGTAAAGGGACTTGCATCATGATAATTCGCTGCGATCATAGTACGGCCGGAACGATCGATATAACCCCAGTAGCCATTTGTTTTTACAGGAACAAGACCGTTAGCAAAATATTTTGCATCATCAAAGGCGAATGGAATGATCGTTTTACCGGTCTTATCTAAAAAGCCCCATTTGCTGCCGGATTTAACAGGCACAAGACCTTCCCTGAATCCATAACTATTTACTGCATCATACCTGAGAGGCACAACCGTTTTTCCTGTTTTGTCTAAAAAACCCCACTTTTTGTTTTGTGAAACGGCAACGACACCTTCTGAAAATTCGCCGGCATCTGAATAGTTCAACGGGATAATTTCTTTCCCCGTTACATCTACAAAACCATAGCGCCATTGAACATCATCGTTCAGAAGATTAACACGACTAAGGCCATCAACAAATTCTTCGGCCCTGTAATATTTGGGTTGAACGATAATTTTACCATTTTGGTCCTGGAAACCCCATAGTTCCTTGCCTTTTACATCGGCGCTGAAGCGATAAAGTGTTTGAGAGAAAGAAGTTATTGAAACTAAAAAAATAAATACTAAGAGGACGAATCCTGCTTTCAGGGATACAGATGCTTTCATTTGGCTTGTGATTTAAAACCAAATATAAGAATTAGTAAATACCATACAAGTGCAGGTACCGGCTTAATTATTTCCCAAAACTGGTTAGCACAAACGCACTTTCTTATAAAAAGATTATTTTAGAGAGCACCTTGTTTAAGCCACAAAGAATATGCTTTTCAAATACAAGCAATTGCAGCTTCTTTTGATTGGTATTGCCTTAATGCCAGTGTGTAATTGTCAAAAACAGATGCAACTGGATTCTGCACTTCTTCAAAATAGTGATAGATGGGTAGCAAAAATGCAAAAAAAGAAACCACGCAAATTTTTTGAATTCGGATCTTATCACATTCTCCAGGTAAAAAAAACAGATACTTATAAAAAAGAAAAATGGAAATTTTTTGTACTGCCTCCTTTATTCGGCCAGAGATCTTCAGAAAATTGGGAAGTGATTTACCAGCTTATCGCGGTGTGTGACAGTGACACTGCATTTATCAACCTGGTCATTCCAATAACTACCGTAACGCATACGCCCGGTTTCTTTTCCAAAAAGGATGAAACATCTTCATCACACATCGACAGCATTTTCGCTGTTTTAAAAATATCAAATGATACCATTCCCTGGACGATTCGTGCAGGTAAATTTTGGTTCAATCAAAATATAGCCGGGCTCCTTCGCTACAATAATGATGAATATGCTATTGAAGGCGAAGATCGTTTTCAAGGCAATGAAAAAGCTAAATTGGGTCCTTTTCCAAAGGGGATAATTGTAAAAGATAAAACAGGGAAACAACTCGGTGCTATTCAATTCCGCAAAAAATTTTACAGCTGGTTAAGTAAGGATCTTGCAGCTCCTTTGAAACTGGCTATTGCAACAACTTTGTCGCTGGTGCTCTCTACCCTGGAATCGATTGGCAGCAATTAAAGGCCCATTAGCTATTTCTTTCAATCAGTTTATATCCATAGCCTCTAATGGTCAGTATCTCCACCGACTTATCATTATTCAGGTAGTTGCGCAGCCTGTTGATATAAACATTCATGGTCTTACTATTGAATGCATTGTCGCTGCCCCATAATTCCGCCAAAAGCACCTGGCGGTCAACAACGGTTGATTTCGCCTCGCAAAGTTTTTTTAGCAATTCAACTTCCTTATAAGAAAGTTGAAACCGGCTTGAATCATTGCTCAACTCATGCGTGGATGGATTAAAAGTGAAGCTGCCCAATTTGTACATGTTATGTGCAGAAGGTGGAGCATTGCCCGTAACCCTGGCGAAGGACCTGATCCTTGCAATTAATTCTTCCATTATGAATGGCTTCCTGATAAAGTCATTGCAGCCGAGGTCGAAAGCTTTCACCAGGTCCTCTGTAAGCGGTTTTGCTGTCAGCATGATAACGGGTACTTCCTTATTGACTGCCCTGATTTGTTTTACCGCAGCGAAGCCATCGCTGCCCGGCATCATGATATCAATAATAACAATTTTAGGATCCAGGGTAGTAAATACATTGTAGCCATCTTCACCATTCAGCGCATAGCTGACATCAAAGCCATAGAGAGAAAGCGTGTCTATCAAAATCTGGCAAAGCTCCTCCTGGTCCTCTATCAATAAAATTGGTATCATGTGTATTTAGGTAGCGTTATTACAAATTCAGTTCCCGATTGCGGTTTCGAATGCACAACGATGGTACCCGAATGTTTTTTGATGATGCTGCTGACATAATATAAACCAAGTCCAAACCCTTTTACTGATTGCGCATCACCCTGCGGAACACGAAAAAATTTATCGAATATGTTTTTTATGAACTGCGGCGGTATTCCTATCCCGTTGTCACGAATAGTTATGATACTGTCGCGGTTATTTTCAACAATATCAATATTAATCTCTACCGAATCATTGGAATACTTGATGGCATTATCTATAATGTTATGAAAGGCAGTTTGCAGGTGGAGCCGGTCACCCAGTATGAAAACAGATACTTCCCCATTTACATGGAAGCTCACGGGTTTTCCCTTGACAACGGAGTGGCTTCGCACAAGCTCGCTGAAAAGTGCATGCAAGTCTATTTTTTCCTTTTTTAAGATCAAATCTGAAATGTCCTGTACCGCTGCTTCCAGTATCCTTTCTACAAAATCATTGAGCAGGTGTAATTGCTTTTTGGTTGTGTACAAATAAAAGTCGGTGCGTTCAGTCGGGGCTACATGGTGTTCCAGGGCTTCCAATCCTGCCGAAGCTATCGTGATCGGGGTTTTCATTTCATGTGTAATATTATTAATGAAGTCAGTTTTTACTTCATTGATCTTTTTTTGCTTCCGGATGGTGTTGTACACAAATACCAGTGCTGTATTGCCAATGAGAAGGATGAAGAAGAATGCGAGCATTGGCCATAACAAGTCATTTTGAAAAAAACGGGAGTCGTATTTAAATTCGGCAAAGATCAAAGAGCCCGGATTAAAAAAAATACGCTGGGGATTGGTGGCATAAGGATATGCCTTTGTTCTTTTAGCAGACCAGGTATATTTGATTTGCGCCTGTAAGTCCTTCCCGGTACTTCTGTCTAATGCAAATGTATCCAACCGGAACTTCGCATGAACGTTACTTGTATCCAGTGCTTCGCGGTAAATGCCCGCAAGAACAGCCAGGTCTAGTGATACAGTTCTTGGCCGGTTTACGATTGGCTCCACAACCGCCGGGTCAACTCTTAAAGCAAATAGCCGGGATGAGGGAGAACCTACTGCTAAGTTTTGCGAATCGATGCGGTTCACGGACATCTCGTTCATTGTGAAACTGATCAATGCATTCTTTGGTTTTATAGTACTATCAGTTCCCTTTACTTTATTGTATTGGAATAACGTTGACTGCAAAGTATTTGTGCAAGCGAGATTAAACTTTGCTTTCGCCGCGTTGATGCGTTGTATAATAAGATAGACCTGGAGCCCATTAAAAAAAAGGAAGAAGAGTAAAATGAATATATAAGCTAATCGTGCAGATGTCTTCATCAGATGCAATTGAACTCGAAAGATAAGCCAGGATGGAGTATCTGCTGTCACCGCCTGTCCTTTGCTCAACGATCATTTGACCATGCTGTTTGCCATATATCAGACATTTATTTTCATTTATCTTAATTAAGTTCTGTTAGCCATACTTTGACTTCCCGGGTGTTTCTTTTGTTCTTTAAAAGTATAGCTATATGAACAATGGAACCCTCTATAAAATAATTTGTACACTCGGAGTTTGCCTGGTTTTATTTATTGGCAGCAACGCACAGGACTTTATAGTCAAAGGTAAATTGGTTGACAGCGCTTCGTCTAAACCAGTCGCTGACGCTACGATCAATTTCCTGCAGCCACAGAAGAAAACTTCCACCACGGTAGTTTCAGATAAACATGGGATATTTCAAACGAGTTTGGCACCGGGCCCTTATAAAGTCACTATTACCCATAGCAGTTTCCGGAAAAAAGGATTGCAGCTGGCCGTGCAGCCGCAGCCAGCAGATATGGGCAACATCCAATTGGTGACGTTGGTGAAAAGCCTTGCTGAAGTATCGGTTACTGCTTCAAGACCACTGGTTGAGCAAAAGGATGATAGGCTTATTTATAACGTGGAGGAAGATCCTGCGGCAAAATCGGAATCGGCAAGTGATCTATTGCGGAAGACACCTTATGTGAATGTGGATGGAGATGGCGGGATACAGGTGAATGGGCAAACAAATTTCAAAGTGTTATTAGATGGAAGAGAGACCGCTTTATTTTCCCAGAATGTAAAGGAAGCATTGAAAGCATTTCCAGGTGCCACTATTTCGCGGATAGAGGTCATCACTTCACCGTCTGCTAAATATGATGCTGAAGGCGTTGGCGGTATTATCAATATCATCACCAAAAAGAAGGTCACTGGTTATAATGGAACGATCAATTCAAACATAAACAGCATCGGTAATAAATCAGCGGGATTTAATATCAACCTGAAGAAAGGTAAGGTTGGTATAACAGCAATGTACAATCTCATGGGCAATGATGGTTTGCGTTCAAGCCAGCTTGCCACTACAACGCCAGGCCAGCCAACTGCATTTGCCAAAAGGGAAGTTGGCGGAGACCGGGAAACGGATATGTTCTTTCACCAAGGAAATTTGGAAATTAGTTATGACCTGGACAGCACCAATGCCCTGGTACTGTATGGCAATATGGGTAAAGTCAGAAATAAGGGAGGGAGTGATTATTCCATCCAAACATTATTTGCAAATGGAAATACTGATATTGATCCTTATCTCTTGCAGACCGAGTTTCGAATACCGACATATGGTTTTGGCACTGATTATATCCGGAAATATAAAGGGAAGCCGCAAAAGGAATTAACTGTGCGTTTCCAGGGATTATATAATACAAACCATACTATTAACAACAGCCACCAGGAATTGAACACTTCTGATCGGTTTTTGCTAAACAATAGCGAGGCATTCAATAGAGAATATACCGTGCAGGCAGACCTGGTTCAGCCAGTGAACAAGACCACACGTATTGAAACAGGAATTAAAACAATCTTTAGACATGCTTTCTCCGATTTTGAAAGCCAGGTAAGAAATAGTAAATCGGGACCTTACCACATCGATCCTAATAATAGTAACCTGTTCTCTTATGATCAGAATGTTTATGGCGGGTATGTGTCGCTGAATAAGGTCACCAAGTTCATGACGGTCCGCGTTGGTCTTCGGGTTGAGCATACTTATGTGCATGGCGACTTTACAAGTACTAATACAGAAGTCAATCAACAATACACCAATTTCCTCCCCAACCTGCTGCTCACGAAACAGTTCAGCAAAACGATGAGTTCAAACTTTTCCTATAACATGCGTCTCGGCAGGCCATCTATATCGGCTTTGAATCCTTTTGTAAACAACAGTGATTCGTTGTATATAAGTTATGGCAACCCGGATCTTGGCCCCCAATATCTTCATAGCTTCGCGTGGCAGACCCGTTTCTTTAAGGGCAGCAAGTTTATTTCTATCCAGGCTGGTTTCAATTTTTCTAATAGCCTTATCATAGAAAATCCCGGTTTTGATCCTGCCAACGGTGTAACATCTGTAACAAGAGCAAATGCAGGACAGATCCGTGAGTTCACGCTGGGTTTTTCCTCCAACCTTCCTGTAGGCAAATGGAACTTTAGTATGAATGCAACGGGACGTTTGGCACGTATGCGTAATAAATTGCAAAGTCCATGGGCTACTTATACCCCTGGTAGTGTGAATGCAAATATCACCTATAAGGTATCCCCCGTTTTTACAATAGCTTCCAATGGTGGTTATTTTGTGCCGCTGCGTATGCCTAACTCGACTTTTCCCGACAATTACTTCTATAGCTTCAATTTTATCTTTAAAACGTTTAAGCAAAAACTCACCATCACCGCAAGCGCAACGAACTTCCTGACAGAAAACCGGGAGCTGAATTTTAAGACAGAGAATGCATACGTTACTACGGAAAACACCAATACTGTACCCTTCAGAAATATTGGACTGGCGCTGAGCTATAATTTTGGAAGGCTCAAGGAAAATGTTTCAAAGAAAAAAGGCGTTACTAATGACGACCAGGTGCAGTAATCTTTACCAAAACCTGGAAGGCATGCCTTTATAAGATTAATTACAATTGACGATCTGCACATTATAAAATTATCTGCAGTCTTTTGATTTAGCAAAAACCTGGTCGGAATACTATGAAAATGGTATTGACTTCGGCATTCCGATCATACTACATTTACAGCCCTAATAATGATACCTAACCCTGTCACAGGTGACTGCTAGTATTAGTTGTTTTTATCCGGCAAACATTTACAGGTCTCTGGATTAGTGTTCCGCGCCTCGTTGAGACAATAGCTCTTGCCGACTTGTAAAACCTAATTCCTCACTTAACTTTTTATGCAAATGAAAAAGTTCCCAAAGGCTTTAAACAGCGAGCCCGGTATCCAGGCGGTCCTGGATGAAACCCGGCTCTTATTCCAATTCAAAAATGCAACCAGTCTTAAAGAAGTGCAGAGTCTGTTTGCTGACTTTGGACTGGTTCCCGAAACGCTTGAGCGCAGTAAACAATCAAAAAGTACAGTTGAAGTTAACCACACCGATGATCGTTACTGGATGCGCAGCAAAGACCAGCAGCCCATAAGTGATGAACAACTTGCCCGCATTGAAACCAAACTCGGAAGCAAACTGAGCTGGTTCGGGCCAGTGTATCATTTCACAGATGATATGGGCGAAACCACTTTTATTGGACCACTCCCGAATGTATTGCTCATTCGTAAAAAACGTGTAGGTGAACTCAGCAACTATATCGGTGATCTGCATTTAAAAGTGAATGAACAAAAATCCAAATACCTGAATGACTTTGATTACTTCGAAATACCCGATATCAAAAAAACCAATAGCTACGCCATCAGCAATCAATTACATGCAGCAAGCGGGGACCTGGCTTTTGAAACAATGCCGATGCTTCGCGATTGGTGCGCAGTTCCGACCGACACTTTGTTTCCACAACAATGGGGTATGACACAGATACAGGGTCCGCAAGCATGGGATATATCTACCGGCAACAACACAATAGCGATCGCTGTCATTGATTCAGGAGTGGATCTTACGCACCCTGACCTGGTATTGTTTAACCAGGGTATTGACCTGGGTGATATGATGAGCGATGGTAGTCCCAATAATTTTGGTGGTGACACAGGCCATGGTACGAGTTGTTCCGGGATTGTTGCATCGGCTTTTAATAACGGAGCTGGAGTAGCTGGCATTGCGGGTAATTGCCGGATCATTCCTATTGCCATCCGCACTTTCTCCAATGTAGAAATTGCAAACGGCGTTAATTGGGCCGTAACGCAGGGTGCTGCTGCAATCAGCATGAGCTTTGGCACTGCAGTGTCGCCATTGATCAGCACGGCGCTTTCCAACGCTTTTGCTGCTAATGTAGTTTTATGCGCAGCCACAGGAAATAATAACACTGGCACCATATCTTACCCGGCAAGAAATCCGAGTGTGATGGCTATTGGTGCATCAGATCAAATTGATGAAAGAAAAACACCATTTAGCCCTGACGGTGAAAATTGGTGGGGTTCGCAGTATGGAGCAGAAATGTCAGTTGTAGCGCCAGGTGTGTTGATACCAACTACCGACATGCAGGGAAACCAGGGATTTAATCCTGCTGCCGGCGCCGCAGGTGATTATGTAATGAATTTTAATGGCACCTCATCTGCTACTCCGCATGTAGCTGGTCTTGCTGCTTTGATCAAAAGTCAGTATCCGGCAGTTACAAGTACGCAGATCCGGAATATCATTGAAAGAACGGCGCAAAAAACCGGCGCAACACCCTATGCAGAAGTTGCAGGCAAACCAAATGGTAGCTGGAACAATCAATTAGGTTATGGAAGGATCAATGCTTTCCGCGCACTTGATTTTGCAAATGCAATGATCCGCGACTGGACCGGTGATACAGGAGTAGAACCTTCAACACCTCCTGGTAATAATTTCTGGTCATTCTCAGATATCGTTACTCGTTTTACCGATGACAATGTATTTGATCCCACCAATGTTCTCGAATCGAAACGAGTGGAAAGAGGACAAACCAATTATATCTATGTCAGGGTTACTAACCTGGGTCCACGTGATGCACGAAACGTAAATGTCAACATTCGCATTACGCCTTATGTGGGTTTGGAATTTGTGTATCCAAATGATTGGACATTGACAGATGCTATGCACGTAAATCCAACAGCTGTGACAGCAAATTTTGGAATGGTTGCCGCTGGCAGTTCAGTTATTGCGAAGTTTACAATCTCTGCTGCGCAGGTGGAAGAACTGTATGGTTGGGAGAATAGTCATCCATGGCACCCTTGCCTGCTTGCACAGGTAACAGCCGACAATGACTATTCTTATTCT
>DASVNY010000679.1:0-3400 GCA_036383615.1 Chitinophagaceae bacterium | reverse complement strand
ATATTTCCTGATTACATGCACATGAGAAAACAGGAATGCCGGGAGTGAATGCTCCCGGTTTTTTTTAAACCCTGAAATGATTACTATATCTTAATTTCATTATTAAAACAGGTACATGAGATCCTATCAATGGTTATTACTTCTTGCGGTCAGCTTTTTTAATGCTTCCTTCACAAAAGATACCTATAAGAAACGCTGGATATCTTTATTTGATGGAAAGACATTCAATGGCTGGAAGGTTGGCGCCAATGCAGAAACTTTTAAAATTGAGAACGGTGCGATCGTTGTTAATGGAAAGGTATCTCACTTGTATTATGACGGCCCTGTGAAGCAACATGATTTTAAGAATTTTGAATTCAAAGCTGATGTGATGACTACCGCCGGTTCCAATTCAGGAATTTATTTTCATACCGTTTACCAGGAAAGTTCCTGGCCCCAGAAAGGATATGAAGTGCAGGTAAATAATTCTCATACCGATTGGCGAAGAACCGGCAGCCTTTGGGCCATACAGGATATAAAAGAGAACTACGCTAAGGATGATGAATGGTTCACCATGCATATAAAAGTAGTTGGCAAACATATCACCGTTAAAGTGAATGATAAATTAGTAGCCGACTATACAGAACCCGCAGATGTGAAAAGAGATGAAGGCATGAAGGGCAGGCTGATCTCATCCGGCACTTTTGCATTGCAGGGCCATGATCCGAAGAGCAAAGTTTATTTCAAGAATATTATGGTGAAGGCATTAGGTGATTGATTACTTGTCAAAACCCTGGTAACCCGCGAGCCAACCGTCTCCTAAACTTTTTTCAGTTTGCTCACTCATTATAAAGGCAACCTCTTGCCAGCCTGTTCCGTTTCTCTTTTTGTTCCCCCCATCTTATCCATAAATCCATATTCACCCTAATCCCGCCCGTGTATAGCTATACATCACTGGTAATAACATAACCGGGAGTTCAGCACCATGCCCATACTCACCGGGTAGAAATCCTTTTTATCATTCAAATCACACAGTTATGAAACATTTCTATTCACGTCTTCTGCTTCTCATTGTTTTTGTTGCAGCATCGTATGTTTCCCATGCACAGGTTTATTGGGTAAACTTATCAGGTCCGGCCGAGGCCCCAGCGAACAACTCTCCCGGAACCGGCACCGCTATTATTACAATTGATGCTGCTGCGAATACCATGAGGGTGCAAACAACATACTCAGGACTATTAGGCAATACAACAGCATCTCATATTCATGCCGCAACAGCAGTTGCCGGAGCGGGCACTGCCGGCGTAGCTACCGCACTTCCCACTTTTCCCGGCTTTCCATCAGGAGTGACTGGCGGAACTTATGATCAGACATTCAATATGCTGCTGGCTTCAAGCTATAATCCTGCTTATGTTACCAACAACGGTGGCAACACTGCTTTGGCTTTCGCTGCATTGAGAGCAGCTATTACTGCGGGTAAGGCTTACCTCAATATCCATTCAACTATGTTTCCAGGTGGTGAGATCAGGGGCTTTCTTAATCTCTGTCCCACTATTAATGTTTCAATCCCCGATGCCTTCGCTTTACCAAATGGTACGCTGGCTAATACGGTATATCCGGCCTATAACCCTGCTTCATCATTAACGCTCCACGCAAATGTCACTGGCGGCACAGGTCCTTATAGCTATACCTGGTCCACTGCTGCCACAACATCATCTATTAGTGTAAGCCCAACTACTACTACTCCGTATTGGGTGGCTGTGCAGGATCAAAACGGTTGTCCCGGTTCAGCAACAAAAACAGTAAATGTGCTAAATATTGCAGGTGGCAATAAAGGAGATAAGATCATTATTTGCCATCGCGAAAATTCATTGACGATCGGGAGCCCGGGTGTAGCCGATCACTTGTCGCATGGCGATATGTTAGGAAGCTGTGCTGCTAATTCGACCCGGATGAGATTTGATAACGGGCAACCAGATATTGCCATAAGAGTATTTGGCAATCCTTCACCTAACTATTTTGATATTCAAATACTGGGTAAGGCAGATAATAATATACGGCTAAATGTATATGATAACCTGGGAAGGGTAATAGAAACAAGATCCTCGCTGTTAACGAATCAAATAATCAGGTTGGGAAATAATTATCATCCCGGAACATACCTGGTCGAGATCGTGCAGGGAACAAACAGGCAAACCCTGAAGCTGGTCAAGGCGAATTAAATAAACCAGGAAATAATTTTACAAGGCGCTTTAACCGGCGCCTTTTTTATTTGCTGGTAAGATAATAGAGTTGTTAACGCAGAATGCTGCTGTTGAAAAGATCGCTGTGGATATAAACTTAATCATTATAAAAGACGCAGTTATTGATGTATTGTTTCAATGATCTCCTTTAGAAACCTGTTTTCATTAATGTTATAAACACCTAACCGCACCACTACCAGTTTTGCTGAAGGTATTATATAAATATCCTGTCCGCCATATCCATCCGCAAAAAACATATCAGCGGGTACATCAGGATACCATTTTTTGGTTGAGTCGTTTGGATCTTTTCCATTTAGCCAGAATTGATAACCATAATGTTTTTGCTTGTCTGCAAAAGATGGAGATGTGCTTTCTTTTACCCATTGTTCGGGCAATAGCTGTTCGCCGTTCCAAATGCCATTGTTGTAATACAATAAACCAAACCTCGCAAAATCCCTGGCAGTAGCATAACTATAAGATGAACCTACGAATACACCTGAGGCATCCGTTTCCAGCCGGAAACTGTATGCATTTATTTTATAGAAAAGTTCTTTGTACGCAAATGCGGCATATTCTTTTTCTCCCACTGTTTGTTTGATGATACGACTCAGGATATTGCTATTGCCGCTTGAGTAATTGAATACCGTGCCATGATCATGTTTCAATGGAAGCGATGCTGTATAAGCGGCCATATCGCCTTTACTGAATAACATTTTAGTTACACTGCTCGGTCTTGTATAGATCTCTGAAAACCTGATCCCCGTTGTTTGTTGTAATAGATCTTTTAAAGTGATGCTGCTTTTTTTAGTGTCTTTCCATTCCGGAACCGGGGCAGGGTCATTGACAGATAATTTTCCTTGCTTTACAAGGATACCGATCATAGCGGCTGTCAAACTTTTTGACATCGACCATCCCAGCATTACGGTATTCTTATCAAAACCCGGCGCATATTTTTCAGCAATGATCTTTCCGTCATAGACTACCAGTACGGCACGGGTGTAAGCAGGTGTGTTATCTGTTCTTACTTCATTCAATACCCTTGTTACCGCCATTTGTAATTTATTGCTATCGATATTTGAAGGAATGCTGTCGATGGTCTTATTCCCGTAGGGCCAGGGTATCGTATCGTCATTAATTGCAGGCTTTGGAGGAATAACGAATTGTTGCCTGCGTATCTC
>DASVNY010000678.1:0-5522 GCA_036383615.1 Chitinophagaceae bacterium | reverse complement strand
AGCCAGAAGTGGCATATTCAGGCAATGCATTTGCGGAAGTATTGATGATCCTTATTTCAACGGCTGACATCGGGCAAAGATAAGAGGATAGGAACAGATGAACAGAGGAACAGAGGAACGGAGGAATTTCGAAGTTATCCTCCGATGGTTTTATTAAGTGGTTTTTTTCAGCAATGCTGTCGCATAAGCCATAACCCCTTCCTCACGACCCACAAATCCCATTTTTTCTGTTGTGGTGGCTTTGATAGAAATATCTTTTAATGTAATGCCTGCAATTGATGCGATGGCTTGTTGCATGGCCGGCACATAGGGTTTGACCTTGGGAGATTGCAAACACAATGTGCTGTCAATATTCACCACTTCATATCCTTCTTGTTGTACCAGCTCTATTGTTCTTTGTAATAATATTTTGCTGTCGATGTTTTTATAGGCTGCGTCGGTGTCGGGAAAATGAACACCAATATCACCCAAACAAACTGCTCCCAGCAATGCATCACAAATAGCATGAAGCAGAACATCGGCATCACTATGCCCGACCGCTCCTTTGTGATGCTCGATCTTTATTCCACCTATCCATAGTTCTCTTCCTTCTGCCAATTGATGAAAGTCAACGCCTGATCCGATTCGATATGACATGATTAATTGTGTTAGGTTGTAAAGGTAGAGAGAAGACCGAAAGACAGGAAGACGGGAAGTCCGGAAGACAGGAGGCCGCAAATTAGTAGTTTTCTTTCCGACTTCCCGTCTTCCGGGCTTTCGGTCTTCAGTAAAAAAAACGTCCCGGAGAATATCCAGGACGCTTATTATAAGGTTGATCAGTTATCTTATTTAGCAGCACCCGCGCCATCAAGATCAAACAACACAGAGAAACGAAGTGTGTTTGAAAGCGGGTTGCGGCTTACACCACTACCAGAAGGCAGCAGGTAAGAGAAGTTAAGACCAAATACATTGTATTTTACACCAAGACCCATTGTGAAGTAACGACGGTTACCTTTATCCTTATTCTCATAAAAATAACCTGCGCGAAGAGCAAACTGGTTGTTATACCAGTATTCGCCACCTACAGAAACCTGGAATTCTTTTAATTCTTCGCTGAAGCCATCAGGAGCATCACCGAATGAACTGAACCAGCTTCCTACTACACTTTTCTCACGGTATTCTGCAATATCCTGTTGAGTTGGATTAGCAGGAGGAGTTGGTACCAACAGTTTGTTGATGTCCAAACCAAATGTGATCTGGTTTTGCTCGTTGAATTTTTTGGTATAAGTAGTTCCTAAACCAAGGTTGGCAGGAATGAAATCTTTTTGATCAGCGTTATCAGTATAAGCGATCTTGGAACCAAGGTTATTTAATGTAGCGCCAAATGTCCATCCATTACCGGCAGCGCTTTTGTTATCATAATAAAAACCAAGGTCAGCAGCTACTGCGCTACCTGCTTTATAGGTACCAGTTGAAGAAGGCGCACCTGAAGCAAGATCAGAATTGATATATCTTAAAGCCACACCCAAGCCGGCTTTAGCAGAAAGTTTACGTGAATAACCGAAGTCAATGCTGAACTCACGGGGTTTACCTGTTCCGTTCAATTGACCAAAACCATCAGTAAAGGTGATGCTACCCAAACTGAAGTAACGTAAAGAAAGATTCAACGCCTGGTTCTCATCCAATTTGTAGTAACCAGCCAAAGAAGCAAGGAACACATCATTTACAACATCTTTCAACCAGGGAGTATAAGAAGCGGCAACGCTTACTTTTGATTGGTTGAAAGCTACTTTACCAATATTCCAAAAACCAGCATTTGCATCAGGTGAAGTGGCAACGCCAAGGTCACCCATACCGCCTGCGCGGGCATCTGGTGATATTCTTAAGAAAGGAACAGCGGTTGTAACAACGTTGATGGGATCTGGATCTTGGGCTTTTACAGTTGATGATAAACCACATGCGAGTAGAATTCCGGCAGTTAGTTTTAAAGCAGTTGGTCTCATTTGAAGGTGTTTAATATGGGTGTAAATATATGGGTTTTAATAAAAAACAAAACAATTTATTGAGTTTTCGGAGGGGTTAAAAGACTACCAGCTTTTCGATCTTCTCCTTCTTCTGGCCCTCCTGGCTGGTTACGGTTAATTTGTAGAGATAGACTCCACGGCCCACTTTATCACCATACTCATCCCGGCCGTTCCATTCCAGTTCACTTGAACGGTTGCCTGCTGTATTTATTGTTTGTTGTATCATCTTTATTATCCGCCCACTAAGCGAAAAAACCTGCACAGAAACGTATAGATTTTGACCCGGTTTATTATGTTCAAACCAGAACTGTGTGCGGGTGCTGAACGGGTTAGGATAATTAAGCACATGACTCAACGTTAGGGCCTCATCGTTCGCGACAATGAACTCCAAAACTGTTTCATTAGAATTATTTAATACATCCCAGGCTTTGATACGGATGCTATGCGGCCCGGGTTCCAATGCCGGTAATTGAAAACGGGCCACTCCCTTTTGATAACTATCAGGGTCGCTTTCATAAAAGTCGTTCAGGATAAAATATTGGCGATTATCGTCATCTAATGTGACCACTATATCATGACCGATACCCGTGCCCACCGTATTGATGCCGGATGAATCGGCCAGCTTTACGATCAGGACCGGGTTTTCATTGGTCAATCTGCCATTCACAAATTTTTCATCATTCAAAAAAGGTTTTATCTGCGGACCTTCGGTATCGTTACCGGCATTGTTCCCCGTTCCCCCAATGATAAAATTGGTAAATGAGCTGGCAGCATCTATCGTTCCATTTTCCGCATACAAACTCAGTTTGCCATTCCCAAACTGGTAGTTAATGTCCTTGGGCACTTTGAATGAAAAGCTGAACTGCCCATTACTCACGGATGCTTTTCCTTTAAATAAAATATTGGTCTGTGTTTGAAAGGGAGCCACCTGGCTCGTTGCATCATTGCCGAGTGTATTAACCGTTTGCGGCTTATCAAAAACAATCGAATAAACCGAACCAGTAAAATTATTCAACAGGTTTCCCTGTTGATCGGTCACTTCTCCATCGATCGTTACTCTTTCGGTGGAACTTAACGTATCAGCTTGCGAAACGGGAATGCCATTCACTCTGGTTACTCTTAATTTTTGCAAAGGAAAGGCCAGCGTTAATGCGGGATCGCCGAGTAAGGTGAATTTTCGGTTATTAGTTATATCACCGGAGGTTTGATAGGTGTAATTTTTCGCTTCTTTCACCGCATCACCCAAACTTTTATAACGGCCATTTGCATCGGGCTGTAATGCAAACCGCAGATAGTTATCATTCATGATACGGTTACTGAAAGCAAATACCACCCTTGTGGTTGTCATTAGCGCAATACCGCCTGTTCTCGGACGCATTAAAATATTTTCACCAATGGAATTGACCGAAGGATTATCATAAGGAGCAAAATCACAGGTAGCCGTGATAAATAAAGGGAGCCGGTTAGGGTTGTTCCAGTTATTTACTATTTCCTGGTCAAGTACTGTTTCTTCAGCTAATCTTTTCGCACCACCATGCCCGTTATAGTTCCAGATCAAAGTGCCATTATACACCTGGTTATTGATAGCCTGATTAGCCAGCGGATAACGACTTCCACCTGCCCCGCTTTCCTGTTGAAAAGCATCGAGGTAAATTTTCTGTTGATTAAAAATGGGTGAAGCATTGGCCGCCGTTGCCGTTAATATTTCTCCATCCTGGAAATGCAGGTTGCCGTCTTCATCATCGGCAATAAAAGTGAGATTATTTCGCCAGGGACCAAGACTTGCCTGGCTGAAATAAGCTTCCAGTTTGTCAACAAAATTTTTAGCCTCCTCATTATTTTTAGCGGGCACACGACCGATACCAAGATCCAAATAGTTTATAACAACCCCTGCATTGATATCTTCATTATCATCCAAAAAGCCATAATAGTCATCAGATGTATAGGTTGATAAAGGATCTAATGAAAAATTATTTTCCCATGCAGGAACATAATTGGTGTTATTGCTAAGCCTGTCTTTAAAATCATAAGAAGCATCGCCAAACAGCAATAGGTATTTTGGTTTATCAGTCACACTGCTTCCATACTTATCATGATACATTTTTACATAATCGCGGATAGTCGTCGCGTCCGGGCTGCCTCCGCCAAATTCATTAAAGACCTGGTCGGTAGTTACCACCACCGCCCGCAAACTATTTCGTTGCTGATGAATTTGCGCCAACCGTTGTGCTTGTGCTAAAAAAGCCGGGTAAGAAACAATGATATAGTCCGCGGCTGATGTATTGTGAAGGTTTTGGTTAGTAATTCTTCCAACTGCTGCCGGCGCTAAAAGATTAGTGCTGTTAAATGCAACATATTCCCTCAATCGAACTGCATCGTTCACAAAGCGATAATCGGTGCCCGATAAATTGCCCTGCATTTTCAACGGGTTCAATGGATCAGTAATATCCCATACCTGCGTGGTTGAATTGCTGTTACTGATAACAAACTCGGCTTTATTACCCGGACCCACGCTCAACCAATCCCTGAACAATAACTGATCGGCTCCGCTCAGCGAAAGACTCCTGCGGCAAAACAATTCAAACCAATTGAGCCAGGCCTGTGAATTAAAGCTTCCAGGAAAATAAGTGAAGCCTACACTAATATTGTTTTGCGACAGGATGGTATTAAAAACGGAGGTTGACTGTTGCGCAAACAAATCATACTGGCTTCCACTGATCGCATTTATATTGATCTGCCCGAGGTTTTGAGTATTCACCCTCACGTCAAACCTGCTGGCGCCGCCAACCGATCGCGCAACGCAATGTGTTGCTAAAGTAGCTGAAGAATTGAGCGGAACATTGGGGATGTTGACAGCAAAATTTCTAACTGTTGTGCGACCCGGCATATCTGAAAATTCTTCTCCGAACCATTCTTTGCCGCTGGCTAAAAAATTCACCGAATCCAGTTCATGAAAATATCGTTCGCCGAAACTATTAACAGTTACAGTTGCTGAAGATATAACTGGTGAATTTGCCACCCTTTTGCCATTACCGCCAACCGATAGAAAGTAATAGGCCTTATCGCTATAGATATTTTTTTTATGCGTGAACCTTGAGTTGGCCGAATCTTTAATCCATTGATGTGGCCCCGAAGCATAAAAAAGAATATGATCTGAACCATTTAAAACACCATCTCCCCCATCCACGATCATAATAGCATTTTCCTGGAGGTCATCCGTCCATGGGCCTGCATTGCTTTCACTCAACATTTGCCCGCCATTTCCAAATAGCCTGATAGTATTGGATGGCAGGTTTGAAGTTGAGATACCAAGAGCATTCAAAAAGGCAATATCTATTTTATAAATGCCGGGATTGGAAACGGCGATCTTGTACCAGGTGCCGGTTGCCAATACAGAATTTGGCTGGTAGCTACGTTGTGAAATAGCTTTCCAGGGTATAGAAAAAAAGAAGCCCAGGCAGATAGTCAGGCGGCACAATGACATAGCTGCAAAACTCAGGATAAATGCGGATTTTACCT
>DASVNY010000677.1:0-20264 GCA_036383615.1 Chitinophagaceae bacterium | reverse complement strand
TCAACCTCTTCACTCTCCCACCTGTTTTCAATCCCTTCCAGTTTCATCACTTCCTGCATGATGGCTTCTTGTTTTTGTCCTCTCTTTAAGGCCTCTGAATAGCGGATATGCGGGCTAAAAGTTACCTGTGAATAAGCCGGTATCCATTTGCCAGGATATTTTTCATGCAACCTTGCTTCGATCTTTTTTTGTAATAAGAATTTAGGATCGGCTGTTTTTTCCCGCATCTCTGTAAAATTCCCAACAGCGAGGTCGGCTATCGCATCGCCATCGGGTTTTCTTAACGCCTGGTATTCCTCCAATATCTTTTTCCAATCATCAGCATTCTTTTCGATCAGTTCATCCAATACGCGGCAATCTTCAAAACCACAATTCATGCCTTGTCCAAAAAATGGGACGATGGCATGTGCGGCATCACCGATCAATGCAAACTTATCCTCTCTTATCCAGGGAAAACATTTCACCGTGACCAGCGAAGAAGTAGGGTTTGTAAAAAAATCTTTTATATAGTCGGGCATCAACGGAACAGCGTCAGGGAAATTCTTAGCAAAGAACGCTTTTACCTTTTCTTCCGTATCCAATTTTGAAAAAGAAGTTTCTCCTTCAAAAGGAAAAAACAAGGTGCAGGTAAATGTTTTATCAAGATTGGGCAATGCTATCAGCATATAGTCCTTCCGTGGCCAGATATGCAGCGCATTCACTTCCATAGCAAATTCGCCTTCTGCAGTGGGAGGAATCGTTAATTCTTTATAGCCACAATCAATATAATGTTGTTGATAATCGAAGCGGTCATGCTGTAACTGGTGCTGCAATCTTGCTGCTGAAAAAGCGCCATCTGCCCCAAATACTATATCGGCTTTTGAAGATGGCATCTCCCGGCCTGTTGTATTCTCAAACTCCATCACATCCTTTTGCCAGTCGAGTTTTGTACATCTTTCATTGAAAAATATCTCTACTCCGTTTTTCTCCGCGATATCCATCAGCTTCATGTTCAATGTTGCTCTTGAAACGGAGTTGATATACTGCCCTTCTTTCCCATAAGGTTGAAAAGCGGTGCTCCCATCTATATTATGTATAAACCGTCCGTGCATGGGGATAGCGATACTTTTAATTTCTTCAACCAGTCCCACTTTATCCAATGCCAATAAGCCGCGATCACTCAATGCGAGGTTGATGGAACGGCCGGCGGCCATTTTTTCTTTTCGCATGTCGCCACGACGTTCATATATTTTAACACGGTGTCCTCTTTTAGATAAATAAATGGATAAAAGAGAACCGACAAGACCAGCGCCGATTATAGCTATTTCCTTGTTTTGGCTGAGCATTTTTTTATTTTATCCTGACGCAATATTATTTCTTCTCCTTCGCTTTTTTTTCCAGTGCTTTCAAACTTTCCAAATAATTTTTTTCCGCTTCGCTTAGTGTTTTTTGCTGATATTTTTTATACTCTGTCGTGGCCTTTTCTATGGCCTGTTCGTGGCTAACGCTACCTGTCCCTTCCAATAATTTTTCGCCACTCATTGTCAATATCCTTTCCAAATGTTCTGACCAGTCTTTCATTGTCATAGCTTGCTCCCGTTCTGCTTGTCTTTCGGCAAAATCCAGGTATCCAGAAACTATTTGCCCCAACGAACGAAGTTCTTTTTCGTCTAAATAATTCTTTGCTATAACAACATCTTTCAGATGCGGGCGGTTGCCCGGGAAGGTCATCAACCCCATAAATTCTTTTTCGGCATCGGCACGGTTAAAGATAACTTCGGCTGCTGTTTGCCCGTGAACAGCATAATGAATTTTGTTTTGCACCTTTTTAAAAAAAGCAATAGAAGCATCTGCTTTTGGATCGTAGTCAATGCTTGTGGCGTAGATATCCAGCACTTGCCGGTAAAATACTTTTTCAGAAGCACGAATGTCCCGGATACGTTGCAGCAATTCTTTCCAGTAACCACCACCACCCAGGGCTTTCAGACGATCATCGTCCATCGTAAACCCTTTGCGAATGTATTCATTCAGGCGTTTTGTTGCCCATTGGCGAAATTGTGTACCTCTTAGGGATTTTACACGGTAACCAACCGAAATGATAACATCTAAATTATAATGATCTATTTCCCGCTCAACCTTTCTGTTCCCCTCATTTCGAACTTGTCGGAATTTCCGACAAGTTGAGTTTGGATCGAGTTCTCCTTCATCGTAAACATTTAAAATATGTTCGGCAATAGTACTCCTGCCTTTATCAAACAAAGCTGCCATTTGGTCTTGCGTAAGCCAAACCGTTTCATCTTCAAAACGAACGTCCACAGAAATTTGCTGATCCTCTGTTTTGAACAGGATAAAATCTGAATTGCTGTTTTTCATTTGCTTTTGTATGCTAAATTTTGAGGGTGATGTACGGAAAATCAAAAAAATTCTCCCAGTCTGTAAATATCTTCAAATGAATTGTACAATGGCACAGCAGCCACTCTTATTACATTCGGCTCTCTCCAATCAGCGATCACTCCTTGTTTTGTCAGCTCATTAAATATCTCTTTCCCTTTTTTCAACATCAGCATAGACACCTGGCAACCTCTTTCATTTTCTGCTGTTGGAGTTATCACCTCGATAATCTTTTCATCTTGCCTTTCGTTAATGTCATTCAATACAAAATGAAGATATGCTGCCAGCTTTTTTCTTTTTTCATGCAATCTCTCCATTCCTGCTTCTTCAAAAATATCAAGTGAGGCTTTATGTGCAGCCATGCTTAGTACAGGTGCATTGCTCAGTTGCCACCCCTCTGCTGTGGGTATTGCTTCAAACCCTTTTTCCATTTTGAAACGGGTATTTTTTGTATAACCCCACCAGCCAGCGAATCTTGGTAATGCTGTATTGACCGCATGCTTTTCATTGATAAAAACACCAGCCACCCCACCGGGGCCACTGTTCAGGTATTTATAAGAGCACCAGCAGGCAAAGTCAACATCCCACTCACTGAGCTTCAATTCAACATTGCCGGCAGCATGCGCCAGGTCAAACCCCGCATTAGCACCAACAGTATGTGCCGCATCTGTGATCGCTTTTATATCAAATAGCTGACCCGTATAATAATTGACTCCACCAAACAGCACAACGGCCACGCTATCGCCATGCTTTTTTATAGTTGAAAGAATATCTTCAGTTCTAAGCGTATGTTCCCCTTCTCTTGGTGAAACCTCGATCACGGCATCAGCAGGATCGAATCCATGATATTTTGCCTGCGATTCAAATGCATATTGATCGGAAGGAAAAGCTTTTGCTTCGCAAATGATCTTGTAGCGTTGTTTGGTTGGGCGATAAAAGGTCACCATCAGTAAATGAAGGTTCACGGTAAGTGAGTTCATCACTACCACTTCCTGTTCTTTACAGCCAATGATTGTTGATAATTGTTTTGGAAATATTTCATGATAAGGCATCCAGGGATTTCTTGCCTGGAAATGTCCCTCCACTCCCATCTTTGCCCAATCATCTAATTCCTGCTGCACGTATTGTGAAGCTGTTTTAGGTTGTAGCCCCAATGAATTACCCGTGAAATAAACACAATCTCTTCCTTTGTGCTGGGGAATAAAAAATTTCTGCCGAAAATCTTTTAATGGATCTTTTGCATCCAGTTCTTTTGCAAAGGCCAGTGTATTTTGAAAACTCATCTCAGTCAATTGTGGCAATAACTTTTAATTCTATCGAAATAGGGCTGGGCAGACTTTTTACTTCCACTGTAGTGCGACAAGCCTGGACTACGGTAAAATATTGGGCATAGATCTTATTATAGATCGGGAAATCCTTTTTCATGTTGGTCAGAAAGACTGTCACATCAATTATTTTAAGCCAACTGCTGCCACTTGCTTCCAATACTGCTTTCACATTGGCAAAAACAGAATGGCATTCTGCTTCGATGTCATACTTTACAATATTTCCCTCTGCATCTAATTCCAACCCAGGAATCGAATTGTCTTTGTGGTTTCTCGGACCAATGCCTGATAAGAACAATAGGTTGCCCACTTTGCGGGCATGAGGATAAGCTCCTAATGGAGTAGATGCTTTATTTGTGTTTACTATACCAGCCATACTGAATTTAATTAAAAGAGAATTCTCAATATTCAATGTTCAATGCTCATTTTTGAGTACCCTAATTGACAATTGAGTATTGAACATTGAGCATTGAACATTTTTCTAAATACTTATACAAATATTCTTCGCTTCTGTAAAAAACCGCAGCGCTTCCCACCCGCCTTCTCTTCCCACACCACTATTCTTCATTCCGCCAAATGGCGTTCTCAGATCACGAAGCAACCAGCAATTGATCCAGATAATACCACTCTCCACTTTTATCGCAACACGATTGGCTTTTGATATATCCTGTGTCCAGATCGTTGCTGCCAACCCATAGTTTGTCGCATTCGCTAATCGCAAAGCTTCTTCTTCTGTTTTGAATGACTGCAGCGTTACCACAGGTCCGAATATTTCTTCCTGGTTGGTTTGGCATTCCGGGCCCAAACCTTCAACTACTGTTGGTTCAATAAAAAACCCATTGGCGCAACGTCCTCCTAATTTTACAGCCCTGCCTCCGCACAATATTTTTCCTCCCTCCTGCCTGGCTGTATCAATACAACGCATGATCTTATCAAAATGCATTTTGCTTACGATAGCACCTTGCTTTGAATTTTCTTCCAGCGGGTCACCGACGGTTAAAGCTTTTGCCTTTTCAACAAACTCGGTTTTAAATTTTTCATAAATACTTTCTTCGATCAATATCCTGCTGCCGCATAAACAGATCTCTCCCTGGTTAGAAAATGAAGAACGAATCGTATCTGTCATCATTTTAACCCAGTCACAATCAGCAAAAATGATAGCCGGGTTTTTTCCACCTAACTCAAGCGATAATTTTTTAAACATTGGTGCTGCTACAGATGCAATCCTCTCCCCAGCTCTTGTACTTCCTGTAAATGAAATGGCTTTTATATCCGGATGTTTAACTATGGCTTCGCCTGTTGTTGTGCCCCTGCCATGTAAGATATTTAATACTCCATCAGGCAGTCCCGCTTCTTTACATATTTTGGCTAATAAAAAAGAAGTCACCGGAGTAACCTCTGATGGCTTTGCGATCACACAATTACCTGCCGCCAATGCAGGTGCAATTTTCCAGGTAAATAAATACAAAGGAAGGTTCCAGGGAGAAATGCAGCCCACAATACCTATTGGCTGACGAAACGTATAGTTCACCGCTTTGTCTTCCATATTATGACTCTCTGTTGCAAAGTGCATAATGCCTGTGGCAAAGAACCTGAAATTGGCAGATGCCCGGGGAATATCTACTTTCTTACTTAACCAAAGTGGTTTACCGTTATCATTGGTCTCTGCCAATGCGAGTTCATCTAAATTCTCATCTATCAGCTCAGCGATACGATTTAATATTTTAAATCTTTCTTCAACTGGTGAAACACTCCATGCAGGCAATGCTTTCTTAGCGGCTTCTACTGCTGCGTTTACATCCTTTTCTCCGCTATCGGGTATATGCCCCATCACCTCACCGGTTGCGGGATTTATATTGTCAATAAAATTACCACTCAGTGGACCTATAAGGTTCCCGCCGATGTAGTTCTCGAGATGATATGGAATGTCGAGATTCATTTGGAACGCTGATTATTATGATTT
This sequence comes from Chitinophagaceae bacterium, assembly GCA_036383615.1. Taxonomy (GTDB): domain Bacteria; phylum Bacteroidota; class Bacteroidia; order Chitinophagales; family Chitinophagaceae; genus CADEDV01. The sequence continues at coordinate 14,606 of DASVNY010000677.1, read as the reverse complement.
TCATGATTTACGCAGATATATCATAATTAACCTTAACCATCATGACAATCTGCGTTCTATTTTCCTATATACTACCTGTTCTCCCTCCATCCACCGGAATACTCACCCCGTTCACATAGGAAGCAGCCGGCGATGCAAGGAATGCAGCTACTGCCGCCACTTCAGATGGATCAGCAAATCTTTTCATCGGCACTTCATCTTTCATGTTCTCCTGTACAATATCTACCACAGTGTTTCCTCTCTTGGCTGTATTCTCGATAATGGTTGTCAATCTTTGTGTAGTAGTGAACCCTGGCAACACATTATTCACTGTGATATTAAATTGTCCCACTTCATTAGATAAAGTCTTGGCCCATGATGCCACTGCTCCACGAATGGTATTGGATACACCCAAATTCTTTAAGGGGATCTTCACTGAAGTGGAAATGATATTGATGATGCGGCCGTAACTTTCTTTCTTCATGGAAGGAATGCAGGCTTTCGCTAAAATATGATTACAAACAAGGTGTTGGTTGAATGTATTCAAGAATGCATCTTCTGTTGCTTCTGTAATGGGACCACCGGCTGGACCGCCGGTGTTATTGATCAATATATGAACCTTGTTTTTTGCGACATGTGCTTCGATCACCTTTCTTACTTCATCTGGTTTGCTAAAATCAGCTATCAAATAACCATGCTGCTGACGTAAAGCAATATCGAGATTATGAACCGCTGTTTTTAATGCTTCCTCGTTACGAGCCACCAATGTGCAATTGGCCCCTAATAAAGCGAGTTCTTCTGCGATCGCCAACCCGATGCCCTGGGTGCTTCCGCAGATGATAGCGTATTTACCTTCCAGTGATAAATTCATTTCCTGGTATGTTAATTGGGTTACTGGTTTATTGGTTTATTGGGGAATACATCGTGACTTCCGGAAAGTCATTTCGCATATCACGATCCTAATTAACAAGTTAACCAATATACTAATTAACCAGCACCCAAACCTACGGTAAAAAGTTGTATTTTTTCGGCTCTAAAACTTGCTATATGGCTGTAATTGCTCCCTTCAATTTAAAAAAATGGATAGATGAAAACCGTGATCTCCTTAAGCCCCCTGTAGGCAATCAGTGTGTATATAAAGACGCCGAAAATTTTATCGTAATGGTCGTTGGCGGACCTAACGCAAGAAAGGATTATCATTTTAATGAGACCGAAGAACTCTATTACCAGGTAGAAGGTGATATCGTTGTTAAGATCATCGATAATGGTGAATTCAAAGATATTTCAATCAAAGAGGGCGAAATGTTCCTCCTTCCTCCTAAAACGCCTCATTCACCGCAACGTGGACCGGGGACAGTCGGCTTAGTGATCGAAAAGAAAAGAGAAACAGAGGATGATGGCTTTCTCTGGTTCTGCGAAAAATGCGGTAATAAATTATATGAAGAAACATTGCATGTAGATGATATCGTTAAGCAATTGCCTCCTGTTATGAACCGTTTCTGGGAAAGCACACTGCATAGAACATGTGATAAATGCGGAGCGGTAATGGAGCCGCCCATCAAAAGGTAGAACGCAGATTCTCATGATCCATATGATTAATTATGTTATATGGCTGACAATTATAAACATTCAGATATTACATCACTGATAATAAAAGCTTTTTATAACGTTTACAACCAGCTTGGTTATGGTTTTCTTGAAAAAGTGTACGAAAATGCCATGCAAATTGAATTAAGGAAACTGAAACTATCCTGTATAGCTCAACACCCAATCGAAGTATTTTATGACAATATTAAAGTTGGATTCTGCATTGCCGATCTTATCGTTAGTGATTGTGTAATCGTTGAAATCAAAGCAGCAGAGTCTTTATGTGAAGAACACGAGGCGCAGCTAACCAACTATCTTCGGGCTACAGATATCGAAGTAGGCTTACTTTTAACCTTTGGCAAAAAAGCAGATTTTAAAAGAAAAATTTTTTCATCAGAATACAAAAATCTTAACCGATCATCACCATCATAAAAATCAGCGTTCATTCCAATGAAGATCGACATCCACACTCATATCATGCCCGAGAACATGCCAAACTGGACACAAAAGTTTGGTTATGGCGAGTTCATTCATTTGGAACATCGCAATTGCCAGGCCTGCATGATGAAAGGCGATAAACTTTTTCGGGTAGTGGAAGAGAATTGCTACAAAGAAGATGTGCGTCTCAAAGAAATGGATGAAAAAGATGTATCGGTACAGGTGCTTTCTACCATTCCTGTTTTATTTAATTATTGGGCAAAGTCAACCGATGGTTATGAAACTTCCCGCTTTCTCAATGATCATATTGCTGAAACTGTAAGCAAAAACCCCAAACGTTTTATCGGGCTGGGCACGGTGCCTTTGCAAAACATTAGCTTATCCATTAAGGAAATGGAGCGATGCGTTACCAAATTAAAAATGCCCGGGTTGGAGATCGGCTCCAATATCAATGGCGATAATCTTTCTGATAAAAAATTCTTTCCCTTTTATGAAGCCGCGGAAAAATTGGGTTGTGCAATATTTGTTCATCCCTGGGAAATGATGGGAGAAAAACAGATGGAAAAATATTGGCTGCCCTGGCTGGTAGGTATGCCGGCTGAAACGTCAAGAGCTATTTGTTCCATGATCTTTGGTGGCGTATTTGAACAGTTCCCCAAACTAAGAGTTGCTTTTGCACATGGTGGTGGTTCGTTTCCTTTTACTATCGGGAGAATAAAGCATGGCTTTGACGTGCGACCCGATCTTGTTGCGATAGACAATACAGTTTCACCTGAAGACTATATCGGAAAGTTTTGGGTTGATAGTCTCGTGCATGATAAAAAGGCAATGGAATTTTTAATTGATGCAATGGGAGAAGATAAAATTTGCCTGGGCAGCGATTATCCTTTCCCATTAGGCGAGCACCATCCCGGCAAACTGATCGGGAAAATGAAGCTGGATAAAAAAACAACAAAGAAGCTGCTTTATAAAAATGCTGAAGAGTGGCTAGGATTAAATGTTAAATAGTATTACTTGCTGGACGAAATAAAAAAGCTGGAACGAAGGACATATCTGAAATATGTTGCAGGGATTTTAATCGGCATCATACCTTTTCTAATATTCTGGAAAACAAAAGGCTCACTGGCAACTGTTTTTATTATTGCAGGAGGCTTTCTTATTATTATTTCATTTATAGCGCTATCTGCAAGTTTCGACTTTTATTATAAGCTCAAGGGAAGACTGCGTGAACAGGAAACAGGAGAAGAATTCCGGGAGACATATATTGACTGGCCGCCCTGGGTTAAAAACTGGGGAGGCCTTCTTTATTTAATAATAATAATGTTTGGAGTAGGTCTTGGCGGCGGCATGCACGAAAACGATTTTGGGGGAACCCGCTTCGTCTGGCATTCGCTTATTGCAGGAGTACTGATAGGCCTTCTCCTGTTTTATACATTGCGGTTGATCTATACCAACTGGACAAGTAACCGGAAGAAGGCAGCCGAAATTGCTTTTTATTTTGTTATTACCTCTGTTTTTGTAACTGTATGCGCAGGCCCTTTAGTCAACAAAGTATTCGCCGTGGCTGAAATAAAATGCGATAATTATTCTCTGAAACGAATTACTAGAAAATATAAAGACGATAAGAGTTACATACACGTGAAAACAGGCAGGGGCGATGAGCGATTCAAACCACATCGCTCATTTTATAACCAGTTAAATGAAACAGATTCTGTAATTACACTTTGTGTTAGAAAAGGCGCACTTGGTTATGAGTATGTCGAAGAGTTCAGAAAGCCTGCTTCTATTCATTAAACAAGTTGGGGAAATCCGTAATAATCCCATCCACTCCCATTTTCTTTAATTCTTCAATTTTAGCTTTATCATTCACTGTCCATGGAATGATCTTCATTCCTTTTTCATGACATGATCTTATCATTTCCGCAGTCACTTTTTGATAAGCCGGGCTATAAATAGTGGGTGTAAATCCTAATTGCTTAAGATAGTCGGTGCCGATGGTTATACTAAACTCCTCCTGCAACATGGCTGTTTTGATGTTAGGGTATTTCTTGTGCAGGTAAACCAATGTCCTGGGATCAAAGGATTGAATGATGACAAAATCCTCCATTCCCTTTTCTTTTATCACCGCCATCAGCAGGTCAACAAATTCTTCAGGTTTGGGATGAAATAATACATCACCCGAAGGGCTGGTTTTGGTTTCAATATTATAAAAGGGAAATGGCCTTCTTCTTGTCATCATATCTTTCCTCACCGCATCAAACACATCAGACAACAATGGTTTTACCGCTTTCATCTTTTGCTGTTGCGGAAAACGTGGATGAGGTTTCATGCCTACATCATATTTTGCCACTTCACTATAAGGCATGTGGTAGATCTTCAGTGTTTTTTCCTCAGCCTCTGTTACATACGATCCATCCGGCTTTGTACTTATTTCGTGATTGAAGAATGGCTCATGCGATAAAACGACCTTCTTATCTTCTGTGATCACAACATCCAATTCAAGGGTTGTTACACCAAGGTCCAATGCCTTCAGCATGGCGGGTATAGTATTCTCAGGCATCAATCCCCTGCAACCACGATGGCCCTCTTTATCAAAGGCAGGCAATTCGGATGTAGTTGTCGCAGGATCGCTTACAGGATTTTCGTTCATCTTTTTTGGAGTTGAACATGAAAAGGAGAATAAAATGAATGCGGCAATAAAATAGGTTCTCATGAGGGAAACACTTTAGGTTTTCTTTCTTCCATCCATTCTGCAATAATCTTTCCATCACCTTCCTGGCCCTTCAGTTCTTTTACAATATTATCATAACTTTTTTCATCGCGGTTCTGGCTAAGTTTAAAAACATTATCCATTTCTGTTATTTCCATTTCAAACCCGACGATCGCTTTCACCAGTTTATCTTTATAATCAGCAGGCAAATTATCGTAAACAGTAGAAGACATTTTATTATATCCTTCAAAATGAAGTGATAATTTGCGAAGCAATTCTATCAACCCGTCATCATCCATCCATTGCACGGTTCCTCTTGCATGAACAGACACATAATTCCAGGTAGAAGCCTGTTGCGGGTTACCGCTATACCAGGTGCCGCTCACATAAGTGTGAGGACTGGTAAAGATCATCAACACGGCTGCATTATCAACCATTGCTTTATGATGATCCGATTTCCTGGCAATATGTCCATGCACGAACAGCTTACCATCCCGATCTTCAATTAAAACGGGCACCTGGGTAGCTTCGATCCTGCCATCTTTATCAGTGCCGATCAATGTTACAAAAAGATGCGCCTGCATGAAGGCAAGTATCTTGTCCCGGTCATGCTCCTTATAATGCGGATAATTGTACATGCGGTGAAATTACAATTTCCGGTTGAGAGCAGGTGCAACGTTTGAGCAGAAGCCCTTGTCAGGTGAGTAAATTGATGGTCATGAAAAAAATCTTATCCCTGGCATACTGCCTTTTTATTTCATGGGCAAGCTATAGCCAGCAACCTTTACAACATGTTAACGCTTTATTGCTGGATGAAAGTTATGAAGCCAGCTTTGGCGTGGCCCCGGATGCTAACAGCAATGAGCAATTGCGTATTCAAACGCATCTTTTATATGTTGAACAACTATTGAGAAGTTCAACCACAAAGGGCTTATCGCTTACCCAACAATTGAACCGTTTGTCAATTCTTGACATTTTGCATGAATATGCACGTGCGGGTCAATTTCCAACAAACAAAGATTATCCCGGCGAAAGAAGACCCTGCTTTATTGATGCTGATGGGAATATCTGCGCCGTGGGTTATCTTATCGAACAAACAAAAGGAAGAAAAACAGCTGAAGCGATCAACGCTAAGCACCAATATGATTTTCTGTCTGACATGAATGAACCTGTGATTGATGCATGGGCAAAAGAGTTTGGATTAACACTGGAAGAATGCGCTATGATACAACCAGCTTATGGTCCGCCTACACCTCCGGAGACAAGCTATGCTGAGATCAAATCAGGTTATGGCATTTCATCAGGCATATTAGGAGGAACCAATGCAGTGATCGGGGTCGCTAATATCAGCGGCAAATGGAGAAATGGTAAAACACTTTCCTATATAGGATTAATTAGTGGAACGGGGCAACTGGTTATGGGATTGGCTAATATCAAAAAATCAAGTTATCTCCCAGGTATCAACGGCAATGACAGCTACACCTCTTATCGTTCGCAGAATAATTTATCCTATGCCAATATCGCTGTGGGCACCGCAACTGTTGTAAGCAGCATCATCAATCTTGCGATGCATAAAAAGAATCCTGATCGCAGAAGCGCTTTTGGACTGTATAGCTATCCCAATAGCAATAACTCTTTAACGATGGGTTTATCCTTTAATCGTAGAATTTAGTGTGGCAATAACCTTTTTCATGGAGATTCACTAAAGCAAAGAGGCTATTTTTCAACAGCCTCTTTCTTTTTTAATCCAGTAATATGATCAACTTATAACTTCTGTTACTTTAGCTGTATTCATATTCGCATTTCGCATTGCCACACTTCTTACTACATGCGCTGCAAAATCCTCAAATGCTTTTTTAGTGATCTCATCATTACTTACCATGATGGGGACACCCTGGTCACCACCCTCACGAATAGATTGCACCAATGGTATCTGCCCTAAAAAAGGAAGATCATATTCATCAGCCAAATGTCTTCCACCATCCTTTCCAAAAATGTAATATTTATTTTCCGGTAACTCTGCGGGAGTGAAATAACTCATGTTCTCTACTAAACCGATCACCGACACATTGAGTTGCGCTTGTCCAAACATGGCTATTCCCTTTTTAGCATCGGCCAATGCAACATCCTGTGGAGTGGTAACGATCACCGCACCTGTTACCGGAACGATCTGCATCAGGGTTAAATGAATATCACCTGTGCCCGGCGGCATATCAACTACGAGATAATCCAGTTCATCCCAATACACATCTGTTACAAATTGGCGGATAGCGCTGCTGGCCATCGGCCCTCTCCATACCACTGCATTTTTTTCATCCACCAAAAAACCAATACTCATCAGTTTCAAACCAAAACGTTCCATCGGGATGATCATGCCCTTTCCTTCCACTTCCATCATCATCGGTCTTTCGCCACGCAATCCGAACATGATCGGAACACTTGGCCCATAAATATCCGCATCCATCAAACCCACTTTGGCGCCACCGTGCGACAAAGCAAGAGCAAGATTAGCAGCCACAGTTGATTTGCCCACTCCCCCTTTACCACTCACTACCGCAATAATATTTTTTACCCTGGGTAACACGGCACCTGCATCCGTCCGTTTAGTAGTTGTATTCGCCGTGAATTTTACATTGACTGTCGCCTCCTTATTCACCAATAGTTTCACCGCATTCACACATGCATTTTTTATCATATCCTTCATCGGGCAGGCAGGTGTGGTCAGCACAACCGTAAAAGAAATATAGTTCCCTTCTATCTCTATATCCTTAACCATATTGAGGGTGACAATATCTTTTCCGAGGTCGGGTTCCTGCACATTGCTCAAAGCCTCGAGTACTTTCTCTTTCGTCATTTTCCAAGTATTTGTTAAAAGTCAAACAGATCGCAAAGTTAACCAATAGAAGCAGCAATTTGTTTTACGAAATCAGCAACTTGTCTTTATTTTTGGCGCAGTGAAGAAAATTGTACTATACCTCCTTATTGCTGCTTTCCTGGTACCCACCGCCGCCAAAGCTCAGTTTGAAACAGCCCGTGATTCCGTCGTTCAATTGTATGGTATTATCATGACTGCTGACAGTCTGGTAGGCATCCCTGCCGTGAGTGTGCTTGTAAAAGGACAGAACAGGGGAACCATTACCAATGGCCAGGGAGTTTTTTCTATCGTTGTATTAAAAGGAGACGAAGTTGAGTTCTCGCATGTCAGTTATAAGACAAAGGTCATCACAATCCCCCGCACATTAGAAGGCACACAACATAGTATTGTTCAATTAATGGTTGCCGATACTGTTTATTTACCAGCCACGATCATCCGGCCAAGACCGACACCTGAACAGTTTGCAAGAGATTTTGTAAACACCAAAGTTGACGATGACAATATCGAGATAGCCCGGAAAAATACAGACGCTACCAAACGAAGGATATTGATGAAAACGGTGCCCGGCGATGGTAGTGAGGCTACGCGAATTCAATTCAACAAGATCGCTAACAGGGCGGTTTACCAGGGACAAACTCCTCCCATGAACATTTTCAATCCTGCCGCATGGGCAGATTTTATCCAGGCCTGGAAACGAGGGGATTTTAAGAATAAGAATTAGTTTGGAAAGCTGCGAGCAATGAGCCTTGAGCTTCGAGGCTTTAATTTCGCTTTCGAACTATTGGTCTCGCAGCTCAAAGCTCATAGCCATGCTCCTCTCTCACCGCTTGAGATTTGTCTCATAAGTTTTGATCCAGTCTTTCACACTTACTTTTTTCATCAACTGTCCGATCAATTTGTAAGGAATATGTTCCGGTTTTTTGAAACGAATACAGCTTTTGCCCATATCTAATCTCGCAGTGCTATGCTTGGGATATTCTGACACAAACCATTTTAATAATTCGGGCATGGCATAGATACCCATATGATAAAAAGCGATAAAATTCTTTTGTGAGGCCATGCCGGCAAATGGTAGCGGGTCTTTGGGATTGCAATGATAACCGGCGGGATAAACTTCATGCGGAACCGCCCAGCCCATCATACCATATCCCATCATTTCTTTAAATCCTTTGGGCAGGTTGTCACGCACCGTGTCCCGCAATTTGATCATGGCTTCTTTTCTCTCAGCAGGCAATTCTTTTATGTATTGATCGGGAGTGGAGGCTTTGGAGGTCATAAAACTGATTTTGATTCAAGTTACAGTAATTTTTCCCGCAGATCAACGCAGAGTTTTTCGCAGATTAGCGCAGATTTGGAATCCTATCCCCCTTGAAGTTTTCTGAACGAGCCACGAGCTTTGAGCTGCGAGATTTCAATTTCGCTCCCGAACTATTAGTCTCGAAGCTCATAGCTCACCGCTCACCGCTTTTGATCGAATATTTATCAAAACGTATAACCCAGGTTGAACGTCAGCGGGATCTTTACTCCTGCATTTTGCGTAAATATGTTTCCATTGGAGTAATGCGCAATACGAAGTTCTGCATTCAGGTTCCTGTTCTTACCCGCATACATTCCCATCGCCATAAAATCCTGGAAGGTGAATTTCTTACCGGTTAATTGCCCATCCAAAACAGTTTTGGAAATATAAGAAGGCCCGGCAACGGAGTAATTAAAGTAAATATCTGTTGCCTTCATACGCAACACGGTAAAGCGAAGAACAGGAAATACTGATAATGCAAAGAATTCTTCCTTATTAAGATCGGTCCTGTACCAGGATGCACTCACCCCCCAATCCAAAGAAAACACTTTGCGGGTATGAAAAACATTTCGCTGATAATGTACAGCAAACCCTCTTTCTACTTCCGCATCACCACCCCAGAAAATAGGAATAAAGCCTTCCGAAACAAAATTATTGGCGCCATAGCCCAGGCCATTTGTTGTATAGCCGATCTGTATAAGATTGCGTGGCCAGATATATCCTGATTTCCTGTTGCGCTCCACTTTCTCTTCCGGCAATGGCCGCATGTGATAGTTAAATCCTAATGAATAAAAACTGGTAGCAGGTTGTTTATGTTCATCATGTTTGGGAGAATAAGCCGCCGTAAAACCGAATTCCCATTTTTTGTTCAAATGATATTGTAACCGTCCGCCTAATAAAAGGCCCGCATAACTTACTTCATCCACTACCGGCACATCGTTCACTTTGAACCCGCTTCTTGTAACGAGGGCGAGACCCGCTTCACCTGATATCGCCAATTTTTTGCTCAATGGCACCCTGCCCCTGATCGTCAGTCCACCGATATTCATGTGCACTGATTTTCTTCCCTGCACGCCATTGATATTATGATATTCGACCCAGTTAACCGGGCGCATATAACTTATTTCTGCAGACAGGTTTTCATTGAAACGATAGCCCAGCAGGTTTATCCTCACTCCCACATGCGGAACTTTTACCGATTCGGCTGTATAGCCCGGTGCTAAATGTTTATTGGAAAACGGGTAGTTGATATAACCGATATTGACACCAAAATAGGAATTGGCCAGAAAAGAAGGATACTGCGCCCGTTTGTCCTGCGCAGCACTGTGAATAGCAATAAACAGTAATAAAACTAAAGCAGCATTCTTTCGATTCATCTGTTGATTTTAAAAAGCGCTGCAAGGATATTACAAATTTCCCGGATTAACTAACCTGTGAAAGCATGGGTAGTGGTACAGTTTCCTACTAAGGCACTAAGGACACAAAGCTATTCCCTGGGTTTCCTTAGTGTATTCTTAGTGGCTTTGTGGGAAAATATTTTTAAACAGTACTGCTACCAGAGCCTGTTAATATTTCACCCCATGGCTATCAGCGCTGCCGGCGATATGCAGGGCAAAAGCTGCGATAGCGAGATCTTTAAGCATTGCAATAAATGCCATTTGCTTTGTCTCCTCCGCTCCAGCTTCCCGGTAAATGGGCCAATGGATCATGAGCACGGAAAGTATGAGTAATGCCGCTAACAAATAGCCTACAATTTTGACAAACTTATTGGTCAAAAAAGCAATCGCCGCGAGGATATAGGCTGCCCCCACTACGTATACGGAGTTGATGCCTCCCGGTAAATTGCCAGGAACATACTCCAGCAAATTGTGTGGATGCCTGAAATGATAGATACCAAAAACGATCATGATGATGCAAAGAAGCCAGATCGCAATACGGGAAATTAATCGCTGGGTCATAACTGAAGTTTTAACGATGATACAATGGGGTTCATCTAACCTCGTCAATTCCGCAAAGTTGATAGCAGGTTGCTGATCACAGGGGACAAATTCAGTAAGTGCCGTTCTTATTCTCTTTTGCTATATCCTTTTTTATTTTGAGCCTGTAGCGAAGTACCGCATCGTTGTTATACATCAAATGAAGCCATTGAATATCTTCCGACACAACCGGGAAAAGATAATATTGTTTGTTGCTACTACCTGATGACATTGGCTGCAGGTAAGCAAACATGGGATTTCGTTGATCGATCCCATCCCACAATGAATCGGATGATATGGTCCAGTTTCGTTGCCCCGGCTCAGTTTCCAGTTCAAATCTCAAGGTATCACCAATAGAGGCTTCAATAAGACCTGTGGCGGGAGAAAAATTGATGATCGGGTATTTGACAAAAGAACGCTGGCGATAAGGTGTTTGCCGGAATTCATTCATCGCAGGAAGCTCATCCAATAAGGCCCAGTGAAGATCATCAGGATAATGATGTTTAATGAATTTATCCGGCGGTGTCAGGAAATAATAGTCATCATAATATTTTAAAAACTCACCGGTAGGAAAAATAATAACACCACTGGCCCAGGTAACATCAAGTAAATACCAGGCACTGTCGATCCTCACCGCATTCCAGGAATGATTGGAGCGGAACCTTGCCTGGACAATAGAAGGATCTGTGCGGGCAAATCCTGTGATGATCTCAGAACGGATGCCTGCATGATCGCAAAGTGATTTGAACAAACGGGCATACCCTTCACAAACAGCTTTTTTATCGTGCAACACTTTAAGAGCAGCCCGCTCCGTTAGTGGCTGCAAGGCTCCCGTGTCATACACTATTGGATAATCAAAATCATAAGGAACCAGTTTCTTTTGCTTTTTGCGATTCGGTGGTTCCCTTTTAAAATAAGCGATATGCTCAGTTATCCAGCGAAAGATGGCCCGCACTTTTTCTATTTCCGTTTGATAAGGGGTCGTCAATTGTTGAGAGAGAATTTCCGGATCAGTACCATCAATAGATTGAACTTTCCGGTCTATATAAGAGAAATCGGCTGTGCGGTTCTGTGAATGCACCTCAATCAGCAGCAGCAATAGCCATATCGTTAGCAAAACTTTCATGGCAACGGGCTCTATAAAGTTAACCAAATATTTTCTCGGTATGGTTTATCTTTACGGGGATTTTAAAAAAAACGTATATGTCCCTACTGAATCAGCAAAACAATAAGAACAAAAAGAAAGGCAATAAGAAAAACAATGCCTCGGGTACCCAGGGTGGTTCCAAATTCATTCAAAAGCCCAAGTCAGGCTTTGTGAGCAAACAGGCGAATACTGGTTCGCAGAGAGGGAGCTGACGAACAGAAGAACAGAGGAACAGATGGACAGATGAATTTTGAAGTCAGTTCGAGCATTCTGAGTGTTGCCTTGTTTGAAGATAATTTTGGTTTTTCGAGGTGTTGTTCAACTGGAGCAAGTTTGATCTTTCAAAGTCTTGTCTTGTAGAAGTGAGTTCGATCTTTCGGAGTCTTGCCCTGCTGAGGTGAGTTCGATCTTTTGGAGTCTTGACTTGCCGAAGTAACCTCTGATCTTTCGGGGTCTTGTCTTGCCGACGAAGGAGGCACAACTCAGAGGAACAGATGAATTTCGAAGTCCGTTACAGTAGCCGTTCAATAAAATATCCCACAGTGGCCTTAGTGGGAAAAACTCCACCATGAAAGAAAAATTATTACAGGAACTTTCGCAGCATACCTATGCTGCCCTGAAGCCGTCGCCGGTACATGGTATTGGCGTATTTGCGCTTTGCGATATACCCAAAGGTTGCAAAGAGATATTTTCAAAAAATGTAGGTGAATGGATCAAGCTGTCCATTACTGATGTAGAAAAACTGCCTGAGCATTCCCGTCAGTTAGTAGAAACGTATTGTCTTTATGATGAGGACCATTATTTTGTGCCCGACTATGGCTTTAAAGTGGTTGACCTCGTGAATTACCTCAATCATTCTTCGGTTCCCAATATCAGGTCGGTCAATCATGGTGAGTATTTTGAAGCATTGATCGATATACCACAAGGAGCGGAATTATTGATCAATTATGAGGAGATTGTTGAGGTGGAGGGATATGAGTGAGCGCTTTTAAAATGTATCCAAGTTGAGAAGTTGAACATTTTTACGTACCATAAGCCCTTATTTAAATGAAAAGCGTTTTAATCATACTATTTCTATCTATTTACAATACCTGCATTGGGCAAAAAAGCAAAATTATCGGAGAGTGGCAATACTTTGGTGTAGGAGACAGGTATTGCGAGCTAACAGTGACTGACAGCTTTATTTATACCTACACATATTTACGAACCCCGAACAAACAAAAATACCGCATAATATATGATACAATATTCTTTGAAAAAGATACTCCATATTTTAGTACTCCTGAAAAATGGATCATAAGAGGCAATAATGATTCCAATTACGCATTAACCATAGATCATTTTTTTGCCCGGTTGTTTAGAAAAGACAGTAACAGTTCAACGGTACAGACATTGTATGATAAAACAAAAGGTGACTATAAAGAAGAAACCAAATTGTTTGAAATGGATGCTATACGAAGAAGGGATCAATTAGAAGCAAGACTAAAAGAATTATAACTGCAGCAATGTCATAAATTAAATATAACTGAGCCATTTATTTTGTTTGTGGTTCAGTTTATAGTTATAATACCACTTACATAACGGATAGAGAGCAATTACCACAGCCAGCCAGATAAGATATACAACTGCAAGCGAAAAGCCATAACCTTTGACATGATCCGCCATCCAAAGTGGTTGTTTAAGTATCATATCTGACGATGTAAACCCGGGAAATAAACCAATAACGATAAGGGCTAAAAGGTGAATAAAATACACATGAATGATATAATAAAAGAACGGCACTTTCCCATAGATCGAAACGCTGTCAACCAGTTTTCCCTGCATTTTTTCTGTAACCGCAAGAAAAACTAATGCGGGTCCAAGCGTCATCAGCAGGAACAGCAAAGAAGGTGGATATTTTGACACATTGAGAAATGATAAAAAGCTGTAGGTAGCAGACGACTGATGCTGCCAGGGTGAAGGATCACCATATACATTACCGTAACGGAGCACGATGAATAACAGGATAGCAGAAGTTCCTGCTAATAGCAATATTTTTTTTCTCCGGGCCGGGGTGAAATTATCTGTATATAAATGACCGAGACAATAACCCAGTGCCATCACCCCTACCCAGGGAATGAAGGCATAAGCGGCCAGAACTGTTCGTCCTCCAAAATGAAATACTTGTTGTTTGTGCACGAGTGCCCATAAAAAGGCGGCTACATTATTCCCATCAACATTGATATCATCCAGCAAGTGATGACCGAACACCAGCAGAAGCCCGATAACGAATATTATGCGAAGGGGAAGATGAATGAGTAGAGCCATTATCAGCATACTAACACCGAATGCCCAAATAACATTGAATATAACAACATGGTAAGTGATATCAAAGTTCCAGCCGAAGGTCATGATCACTACATCAACGAACATGAGCCAGAGTCCGCGTGTAAAGAGAAAGGCTGACAATTCCTTTTTTGTTTTCCGTTGCCCGCTAAGAAAAGCAGAAGTGCCTGCCAGGAACATAAAGACAGGTGCACAGAAATGAGATATCCACCTGGTAAAAAACAATGCCGGTGTTGTTTGTGAAAGATCGGTCGGGCTGTAAATAAATGCAT
>DASVNY010000676.1:0-10546 GCA_036383615.1 Chitinophagaceae bacterium | reverse complement strand
AAATTTCCTGCCAGGGCCAGAACGAAGTGATGAAAGCGGTGCATCCCGGCATGTCTGAACTGGAGATACAGGGTCTGCATGAATTTGTTCATAAGAAATACGGCGCAGAGCATGTGGGTTATGGTTCCATTATCGGCTCGGGTGAAAATGGCTGCACGCTTCACTACGAGGTGAACAATAAAACAAAAGTGGGCAACACACTTATCCTGATGGATGTAGGCGCAGAGTATCATGGTTATACTGCTGATGTAACAAGAACGGTTCCTGCCAATGGCAAATTCTCTGAAGAAGAGAAAGCGATTTACCAGATCGTGTATGATGCCCAGGAAGCAGCTTTCAAATTGCTGAAGCCGGGTGTGAAATGGTCAGATGTAAATAATGCCGCTAAGGAAACCATTGCGGAGGGTTTATTGAGACTGGGTATCATCAGGGACAAAAAAGATGTCAATAAATTTTACCCGCATGGATTGGGTCATCATATTGGTATGGATGTGCATGACCGTGGCTCTTATGGCGAAGTGAAAAAAGGAATGGTGTTTACCGTTGAGCCCGGTATTTATATTCCTTCCAATAGTGATTGTGATAAAAAATGGTGGGGCATTGCTGTGCGGATAGAAGATGATGCGCTGGTAACAACGACTGGTTACGAACTTCTCTCCCATTTTGCTCCCCGCAAAATTGAAGAGATAGAAAAAATGATCTCGCAGAAAAGCGCTTTGGATGATTTTAAATTACCTGAATTAAAATCAAAAGAGAAGAAAGGATTCTGATCTGAAGTTTATATAAAATGAAAGAGGCCCGTTTTGTAAAACGGGCCTCTTTCATTAAGTTCTGATCTTATTAATACACTACATACCGGCGCAACTTCTGGGTAAAATCAAGTGCCGAGTTAGTATCAAAAGCTTCATACTTGATCAATCCTATACCACGGGCATAATAACTCTTTCCATAACCTACAATATCGGTTACATCCTGCCATATACCCGGTGCCACCTGTAACTCATACTTTTCTTCTACTACAATCACATTATTGTAGCTGACAGTGCCTGTTGATGTGGTCTGTGATATAGTTACATCTTTTTGCAGGATCGTATAGCTGAACCGTAATGAGAATGACTGCGTGGTTGGCGGAGGGCCGGGATCAGTAAAGTTGCCCGTGAAGGCCGCGCTTTTCCAGTTATGCCCCTGCGCCTGGTCGTCTTTCAGGAAGATATATTCCACCCATTGCGGATCATCAAAGCCAATGAAACTGCCGATATCAAGTCTTTCATAATAAGTGCCACCTGACTTACGATAATAACCTGATGAATCAAATCCACTCGGGTCAAATCTTATCATAAACACATTGTAGGTGTTACCCCCGGCACTGATCGTTGAATTGGTTCTCCTGAATGCTGAATCATTTGCTACATCATCCCACTCATAACTCCAGTTGCTATTGGTTGTTCTTGGGAAATAGTCGTTCGATAATGCCGCGTTTACGGTGATAGGGAATGTACAGGTCGAACTTCCCTGGGTAACGGTTATGGTACTGGTGCCTGCTGCAGCCGGCGTTCCTGAAGCTGTTAAAACCACGGTTTGATTACCGGTGGTCGTAAAGGTCTGTGGACCGGAAGAAAAAGTAATACCGTTTACCGCTGTAGTGGTAATATTATAAGTACCTATTGTTGTAACATTCACAGCAAGGGTAACAGTATTAGCAGAAGTAACAGCCGTTAGAGCAGTATAAGTTCCTGCCTGGTTTGTAACACTGCAGTTACCACCTGTGCTTACGAATGTAAATACAGCCGCTCCCGTCGGAGCAGGTTGAACGGTAATTGTAAAATTGCAAGTCGAGCTTCCCTGGGTAACTGTAATTGTACTGGTGCCTGCCGCGGTTGGTGTTCCCGAAGCTGTCAGCACTACCGTTTGATTACCCGTACTGGTAAAATTCTGTGCACCTGATGAGAAAGTAATGCCATTTACAGCAGTGGTTGTAATATTATACGAACCAATCGTGGTAACATTAACCGAAAGGGTTACAGTGGCTGCGGTCACAGCTGTTTGTGCTGTATAAGTTCCTGTCTGATTAGTAACACTACAATTGCCGCCAGTGCTTACATAAGTAAATACAGCCGGGCTGCTTGCAGGTTGCACTGTTATTGTAAAATTGCAAGTCGAGCTTCCCTGGGTAACCGTTATTGTATTAGTGCCCGCAGCAGTTGGGGTTCCGGTTGCATTTAAAACTACGGTTTGATTACCTGTGCTGGCGAAAGCCATGGGACCTGATGAAAAGGTAATACCATTCACTGCAGTGGTTGTGATATTATACGTTCCGATCGCTGTAACATTTACAGAAAGCGTAACAGAAGCAGTGGTTATTGCTGTTTGTGCTGTATAGGTGCCGGTTTGGCTGGTAACACTACAATTTCCCCCGGTTGCAACATAGGTAAAAGTTGCTGGCCCGCCTGCTGTGCTTGGCAAAAAAGGAACCGCTACCGAGCAAGTATCATCATTATAAATAACGTTGAAATTAAAAGTGCCGGCTCCTAACGGAGTACCAAAGCCTTTTAAAGTAACCGCAGTAGCGCCGGTTGCTGCAAACACACCTGTGCCACGGAAATAAACACCATTCAATGTATCAGTGAAAATGGTATAGGAACCTGTTGTTGTTACATCTACGTCCAGGTTAAGCTGGTTTGTATTACCATTTAATGCCGTGCCTTCGATATAGGCGCCGGTAACGGTTATCGGCGCACAATCACCTGCCGCATCTTTCTGCAATGTGCCTTCAGAGGGATCACCGCCAGTTTCAAAACTGGTCTCTTTCTGACAGGCATTCATAAGCACCACACCTGTTAGAAGGATAGAAGCTAAAAGTCGTTTCATAAAAGGGGAATTAATTGGAATGGCTAAAAATACAACTATTTCTCATACAGTAATTTTAGAACTAAACCAGTGCTAAAACGTTTAAAACCGCCTGTATATTTTTATGCCCAATCCGCAAGAATCTTGCCTTAAAATCAACCAGAGGAGTGAATTAACCGGGAAAATGAACACGGATGGCACGGATCAGAGGGATTTACGCGGATAAGCGAGGGCTCAGGTGTCCTTAACACTAACAAATCTGTGCTTATCCATTCGATCTGTGTAATCCGTGTTCTGTATTGTCGCCCGCAAAGACAGCAAGAGCACTAAGAAAATCAAAGAAATAGCTTTGTGGCCTTTGGCCTTGGCGGGAAACTAATACGCTACCGTTTTTTTGGCTATTTTTCCCGCATGAAAAGAAGTGAATTTCTTAGTTCTTCTGCAGCTATTGTTGCCGGCAGCCTTTTGGGATCTTCGGCCGAAGCTGATGCGGTTAAGAAAAAGCCGATCCGGCTGGCCCATCTTTCAGATATCCACATGAAGCCCGGGGTTATCCCCGAAGCCGGTATGGCCAAAGCATTACAACATGTTCAGCAACTAAACCCCAAAGCGGATCTTATCATCAACGGCGGTGACGCGATATTCGATGGCCTGGATGCCGACAAACAAAAGACCCGTGAGCAATGGAACCTCTTTAATGGCATCCTTAAAAAAGAAAACAGCCTTCCTGTTTATCATTGTATTGGCAACCATGATGTGTGGGGATGGTTCATCAAAGAAAATAAACCCGAACAGGACCGGCTCTATGGAAAAGTGTGGGTGGTGGAAGAGTTGCAAATGAAGAACAGGTATTACAGTTTTAGTAAAGAGAACTGGCATTTTATAGTGCTCGATAGCACACAATTGAATCCTGCCGGGGGCTATATCGGCAAGGTGGATGAACAACAGCTCGACTGGCTGACAAAAGAACTTGAAGCTTCAAAGGATAAGTTTGTCTGCATTGTTTCGCATATCCCTATTCTTTCCATTTGCTCGGGCCTGTTTTTTAATAAGACCGAAGCCAATGGCGACCTACTTATCAAACGCAACCTGATGCACACCGATTTCCTGGCATTGAAAACTCTTTTCCAGCAATACCCCAATATCAAAGTTTGTATCAGTGGGCATATTCACTTGCAGGATGAAGTAAATTATCTCGGAATTAAATACTATTGCAATGGCGCTGTATCGGGCAATTGGTGGAAAGGCCCCTATTATGAATTTCCACCGGCCTATGCCCTGCTGGAATTATTTCCTGATGGCAGCTCAAAAAGAACGATGAAACAATATGAATAAAATCCCTGTGAAATGAAAAGAGTTTTAATTCTTTCGGTCCTTCTTATCACCCAGGTTTATCTTTTTGCACAATCACTCACTGTTGACATTATTGCTTCAGGCACCAATACCAACCTGCGGGGCCTGAGTGTGGTTAATGATAATATTATATGGGTAAGCGGCTCCAACGGAACCGTTGGCAAAAGCAGTAATGGCGGTAAAAACTGGAAATGGATGACCGTAAAAGGTTTTGAAAAAAAAGACTTTCGTGATATCGAGGCCTTTGATGCCAATACGGCGATAATCATGGCGATTCAAGAACCGGCCTATATTCTTAAAACAACCGACGGCGGAGAAACATGGAAAGTAGTGTATGAGAATAAAACAAAAGGCATGTTTCTCGATGCGATGGATTTTGCAACGCCACAATACGGTGTTGTTGTCGGTGATCCCATTAATGGTAATGTTTTTTTAGCCGAAACAAATGATGGTGGAAATAGCTGGACCGAGATCTATAACAAGCAGCAACGACTTGCCGTGGATTCGGGTGAAGCTTTTTTTGCAGCGAGTGGTAGTAATATCCGCTTGTATAATACCAAAGACATATTTATCGTTAGCGGTGGCACTAAGTCAAGGTTTATCGTGAATGATAAACTAACTCCTCTCCCCTTACTGCAAGGCAAAGAAACTACCGGCGCCAATGCCATTGATATTTTTGATGATGGCATTCCCAACAAACCAGGTAAGAGAATGATCGTTGTGGGTGGTGATTTTGCAGATCCGAAATCAACAGAAAAGAATTGTTTTATCAGTACAGACCGGGGCAAAACCTGGAAAGCGCCTAAAACAGCTCCTAAAGGTTATCGAAGCTGTGTTGAGTTTCTTTCAAAAAATGATGTGCTCACCTGCGGGTTGAACGGTGTTGATTATTCAAGAGATGGAGGTAAGAACTGGAACGCCGTCAGCACGGAGAGTTTTAATGTTTGCCGTATTGCGAGGATCGGAACATCCGTGTTTCTTGCCGGATCAAATGGTCGTATCGGAAGATTTGTAAGCAGGTAACAGCTAATAATGATTATATCACCGCCCTGGATTTATACTAAAGATTAGTATGCAAAAAAAGATATATTTCCCTTGTTTAGATGGTTTTCGTTTTTACGCATTCATTCTTGTCTTATTGCAACATTTCCAGGCAAGCAATCCAAATGGGTTTCACCAGGGATGGCTCAGCATCGAATTCTTTTTCCTGATAAGCGCCTTCCTGCTCACCCGCCTTTTAAGGGAAGAGTATTATAACAATAATAAAGTGCATGCCGGGTTTTATTTTGCCAGGCGGGTATTGCGGATATGGCCCCTGTATTTTTTCTACCTGATAGTGATCAGCATTTATGCGATCAGCGTGGCCTACCAATACTTTTCAGCGCCACGGCTATTGGGGAATATTTTCTTTTACGACAATATTCTTGCTGCAACCAGTGAGTACAACACAAACCCGTTCACTTATCATCTCTGGCATATCTCGATGGAAGAACAATACTATCTCTTTCTTCCTTTTACGGTTCCCTGGCTGCTTCGCCAGCCGAAGAAAAAAGTGCTGATCATTTTTTCTATCCTCCTGCTATTAATGGTGGCGTTAAGAATATGGAGCGTGATGAATAATAAGCACCATCCATTCATATATGTGTTACCCATATCCGGCGACTGTTTTCTCGTGGGCATGTTATTCGGGCTTGGCATATTTGATAAGATGGCTGCAAAAATGAATAGCCTTTTGACATTTGGAGCGGGCCTGCTCCTGCTTTCTGTTTTTTATTTCGTTCCCTCAAGGTCACAGGTAGGATATCACCAGGTATATATTTATAGCATTGCTGCCCTGGCTCTCTCCTTTTTATTCATCAGCATAACCACCAATACACACAGGATACTATTATTCCTGTTCAGTAACCGGCCGATAAGATACCTTGGTAAGATATCCTTTGGCCTCTACGTTTATCATCTTGCATGTATTTATGGGGTCGAAAAACTATTGAACAAACTGGATATTCACAACGATGCCTATGCCCTGCTGCTATCGGCAGTTACTACCGTTATACTATCAATACTTTCCTATGAATTTTTTGAAAAGTTTTTTCTCCGCTATAAGAAAAGATTTACTTTCATCACTAACCGGGAGCCATAGCAGGCAACTATTCATGAGGTTTAGCCGTCACCAAACAACTATTGATAATCCCCTACATTTGTCAAAAACATCAATACCCATGCAAAAAATGTTGAAATTGTTATTTGCCCTGCTGCTTTGTGGGCAGTTCACTTATGCTCAAAAGATCAATCGCCCCAAACTGGTAGTGGGTATTGTAGTAGATCAGATGCGCTGGGATTTTTTGTATCGTTACTATGACAGGTATGCGGCCAATGGCGGTTTCAAAAGAATGCTGGGCCAGGGATTTACCTGTGAAAATGCTTTTATTCCTTATGCACCCACTGTCACAGCTCCTGGTCATACTTCAATTTACACAGGTTCGGTGCCGGCTATCAATGGTATTACCGGTAATTTCTGGTGGGACAATGAACAACAGCGCTCGGTTTATTGCGCGGAAGATAAAACGGTAAAAACAGTGGGCAGTAGTTCAGCGCTTGGTCAAATGAGCCCGGCAAACCTGCTGGTAACAACGATCGGTGATGAATTAAGACTGGCCACTAATTTTCGCAGCAAGGTGATCGGTGTTGCCATTAAAGATCGAGGAGGCATTCTTCCGGCCGGTCATAGCGCCAATGCCGCCTACTGGTATGACAATACCGTTGGTGACTGGATCACTTCTACTTATTACATGAATGAGTTGCCAAAATGGGCAAAAGACTTCAATGCAAAAAAACTGGTTGACAAATATTACGAGCAGGGATGGAAGACACTTTATCCTGCTAATACTTATCTCCAGAGCACAAGCGATGAAAAGCCTTATGAAGGAAAACCATTTGGTGCCGCTTTCCCTTATGATATGACAAAATTCATTGGAAAAAATTATGGTTCTATCACTACCACTCCCATGGGTAATAGCCTGACCGCTGAATTTGCCAAAGCAGCTGTTACAGGTGAATCATTGGGTGCTGATGAGATCACTGATTTTCTAACTGTAAGCTTTTCAAGCCCTGATTATATCGGTCACACTTTTGGTCCAAATTCAATTGAACAGGAAGATGATTTTTTAAGACTGGATAAAGAACTGGGCGACCTGTTTGATTTTCTCGATACCAAAGTAGGAAAAGGTCAATACACAGTATTTCTTTCAGCCGATCATGGTGTGTCGCAGGTGCCGGAGTTTTTAAAAGAAAATAAAATTCCAGCAGGAAGAGTTCCATTAAGTGCTATGGTAACGAAACTGAATGAAGAACTTAAAACGAAATTGGGTGTTGGTAAGCTGGTCGTTAGCGATGATAATTACCAGTTATCTCTTAATTATCCCGCGATAGATTCAGCCAAATTGAACAAAGAAGAGATCATTAATATCGCAGTTGATTTTATGAGCCGGCAGCCGGGAGTTGTGAGATCATTCGCGCTGAATAAAATGATGCAAACCCCTTTGCCGGCAAAGATTAAGGATATGCTGTCAAATGGTTATTATCCCCGCCGCAGCGGTGAGGTTCAGATCATTTTTCAACCTAATTTTATAGAGCAGTATGGCAATAGTAGCTCCGGCTCTACACATGGACTATGGAACCCCTATGATGCGCATATCCCGATGGTATGGTATGGCTGGGGTATCAAACAGGGCAAATTGAACAGGGAAACATATATGACAGATATTGCGCCAACGCTTGCCGCTTTATTGAAAATACAAATGCCAAGCGGTTGTGTGGGCCGGGTGATAGACGAAGTGATGAAATAGTAAACATTACTTAATCATAAATCATGTAACATGAGAAAGCTCCACCTGCTTTTAGCCGTTGTGTTGTTGCTGAATGTAGCAACGGTATCTGCACAATCAAAACCGGTTGACAGTATTGCTTTTTTCCTTGACGATAAACCTATTGAGCTCACCATCTCTACCGATATCAGGAACCTTCTCAACAAAAGAGCAAAAAGGGAATACCAGCCTGCGGATATCACGATGCGTTTCCCCGACAGCTCAACGATCAAAGAACAGATACGCATACAAACGAGGGGTATTTACAGGCTCAACAATTGTTATATGCCTTCGCTGATGCTGAATTTCAGGAACCCCACATCACCACAATTAAGTTCTTTACAGAAATTGAAACTGGTTTGTGGTTGCGGCACTTCTTCCGATGATGAACAGCTTATCATAAAAGAGTATCTCACTTATAAAATATACAATTTGCTTACGCCCATGAGCTTCCGGGTTAGGATGTTGCGGGTAACTTACGAGGATTCAAAAGAGAAGAAAAAACCTTATACCCAGTATGGCTTTTTCATCGAAGATGTTGACGATATGGCTCATCGTAATAAATGTGATGAACAGGATCAGCAAGTGAGTGGCTCTGAGCAAACAGATCGCCAGCAGATGACACTGGTATCCATCTTTCAATATATGGTCGGCAATCTCGACTGGTCGGTGCCGGGTCTTCATAATATGAAACTGATCCGCTCACAGGAAAATACTAAAGCATTGCCATTTGCGGTGCCTTATGATTTTGATTATTGCGGTTTAGTAAATGCCCCCTATGCAGCGCCACCCGAGCAAATAACTGAGATCAAATCAGTAACTGAGCGATATTACAGGGGTTTTCCAAGAACTATGGAAGAATTGGAGCCTGTAATCGCTAATTTCCTGGCCCAAAAAGAAAAGACATTATCCCTTATCAGCAATTGTCAATGGTTAAGCAACCGGTATAAAAAAGAAGTGACGAACTTCCTAGAAGATTTTTATAAACAGATCGAAAACAAAACCCGGGTGAGAAATCTCTTTATAGAGAATGCAAGGACCATTTAGGAGTTTTTTATCAACAAGCACACTAAATCAATAGCTTCGCAAAAAAATAGTAAATGGAATTAAAAGAAAAGTTTGAGCAAGCAGTAGTGGAAAGTAAAAACCTGTCGGAACGTCCGAGTAATGATACATTGCTCCAGTTATACTCATTGTATAAGCAAGCTACCGAAGGAGACGTGAATACCGACCCTCCTTCCAATCCTTTTGATTTTGTAGCCAAAGCAAAATACCAGGCTTGGGAAAGCATGAAAGGAAAAACAAAGGATACTGCTATGAATGAATATGTGGACCTGGTTGGTAAATTAAAAAGCGCTTAAGCATCTTTCAATATTGCTTTATACCAATCGCTGAATAGTTTGCCCACCGTTTGATAATCGTATGTTGAACCGGTCATTGTTGAGATAGCGTGGCTATCAAACGATGACCGGTTTTTTATCAGCTCCATCATTTTTTCCGCCAGTGCTGAAGGATCATGAGGTTTTGCAAACACACCATTGAAAGATCCTTTTACGGTTTCATGAAAGACGGGGATATCACTCACAATGACGGGCACGGCGCAGGCATTTGCCTCTATTACAACGCAACCGAATGTTTCATAAGAAGAATACAATATCAAAGCAAGCGACTGGTTGATATGCCTGGCAAGAACAGGCTGCGGAACTTCGTCATGAAAGCTAACCTTATCGCTCAATCCCAAATCCCTGGCAAATTCAACGATCTCCCTGCGTCTTGAACCAACTATCTCCAATCTTATACCAGGGTATTTTTCAGACACGATCTTAAAAGCCTGCAGCATCTCTTTTGGATTCTTCAGGTCATCCAAACCTGAAATATGAATGAACTGCTGATGATCCGAAACATTTGGCTGAGGATAAAAAACAGCCGTATTCACCACATTGGGGATGATCACAGGATTGATCCATGGAAATATCTTTTGAATACTATCAGCCAAATATTTTGAAACAACTGCAGAGCCACTTGCATTTCTCAATACCCTTTTCCATTGCTGTTTTAAATAAACGGAAAGATCATTGAATCTTTCTTTAGCTTCTTCCAAAAAACCTGACCAATGTTCGGAAACAACATAAGGAACAGCAAAATTTCGTTTTATCCAAAGCGCTATAACTCCTGCTTTCATCCCAACATGCACATGAACGATCGCCGGTTTTCCATTTTTATTGATGTAATCCTGTACAGCTTGTTTATAGATTCTTCGATATTTTCTTTCCGAAGCAATCTTATCAAATAAAGTGATGGCCCGTTTGGGTGAATAGTAGTAAATGATCTTTTCGGTTAGTTGACCCTGCACGAATTCCTCTGCCAGAACATCCTTTGTAAACCTTCCCTCTGTATCCCTCCCTACATAGATCACCTGCACTTCATCATATAAACCGGCAGCTTCCGCATGACGTTTTATAAAATCGCCATTGTAAGGAGAT
>DASVNY010000675.1:0-3133 GCA_036383615.1 Chitinophagaceae bacterium | reverse complement strand
AGCATTGCAACTTTTATTTACCTGTTGCTACTTCTTGGTTATCTCGTTTTGTGCTTTTTTGCCTTAAATGAAGAATTGAATTCCGATTATAGCGACAATTCAGGCAAGGTCCTTCTTATAATTATGTTCATACTTTTTGCGATCGGTTGCTTTATATTGGTCCTGCAGTTCCAGGTCAAAAGCTTTCTGGAATCAAGCCAAAAAAATTCAATTAATTCATTGATCGATACAATTGGGACTCCGGATAAAGTTTATTTCAAATAATGCCTATCGGTTGGCACATATTCCACATCACCTGTTTATGCAGGTACAAAACCCTATCCGGAAAACTTAAAATACCGCTTCTTCAACCACACTTCAAACAACGGATCGTTAAAACTTACTTCTTTGCCAAGAATATCTATCATCTCATGATTCTGCAGGGCCGTTTTTATTCTCGACACATTAGTAGATGTTCCAAGATTATATTCCCGCAGCACGGCCTGACTCGTAAAAGACGTTTCCCGGTTGCATAAGGCTTTGAGAAAATTTAACTGGTAATTGGTGAGCAGGTCCACTTCCTTTTGGTATAAGATAGTGTATTGATCCAGCAATTCCTCAATAGCTTGCTCAAGGTCATTTGCTGTGGCTTTTTTTTGTGCCTGCTGCCAGACGGCTTGCGCCAGTTGCTGCACAAAATAAGGATGGTTCTGCATGCGTTGAGCGATCTCCGCCGCCAACGTTTCATTGATTGATTTACCGGTAGCTGAGAATCGTTTTGTAATGTATTTCACCCAATGCGGCTCGCTGATCTTTTCCAAAAATAATATCTCTCCAAAACGATAGAAAGGCATGGTGCTGTTGGTAAAAAAATCCATCATCAGGTGCCGTCGGCTGCCATACAGTACATAAGTAACATGCTGATGTTTTTGCCAGTGCGCCCTCAGTTTCTTTTGAAAAGCTATGCCATCCTCCATAAAGCTGATATTCTGAAATTCATCCACGCATACAACCACCTCTATCTTTTTCTGCCGGGCGATTTTATCCGGCAAGTCAAGCACTTCTGTTATGTTTTTTTTAAGATCTTTCCAATTAAAGCTCAACTCACTCTCACTGGAAGAATCGGTTCCTATATTAATAGTGGGAATGATTTGTTTAAAAAAGGACTTAACACTCCGAACCGCCTCTTCAAATGTGCTGGTAGTGGCCCGGATTACAGCCGAAGAATACAATTGCAGGAACTCCTGTTCGCTGCGGATATTATATAGGTCTATAAAACAAAATGCCAGTTGTTTGCTTTTACGCTTCATCCGCTTCGAAGTATGCAGCAACAGCGATGATTTGCCCCATCTCCGGGGAGAAATAAGCATACAGTTAATGCCGGCATTGATCTGCCTTTCTAACCACCGGCTTTCGGTTTCCCGGTTGGTAAAATGATCATCCCCTGCCAGCTTGCCATAATTAAACGGTCGGATCATGGCCAAAATTTATTCCAAATTATGAAACAAAATTGTTTCAAACAAAATTGTTTCAAACAAACCGGTGCAACATCTTTCCTTGAACTGAAATTTCTTTATTTTAGCGCTTTCCATTCTTAAGCAAAAGCGTATGCCCATCGGCTGGCACATATTCCGTATCATCTGTTTGCTGCAAATGCTGGCAGGTTGCTTCTTTACTTTCTCCTGCTTTATCGGTTTTTTCAATTATCCAAACGTCATTGATTTTCTGCAAGCGATCGCTTTTGGTTTCATTACCAGTTTTGCTGTTTTTGCCCTCAATCTCCTCAACAGGAATTATCCTGATAAGCCCGTTGCCGGAAAACAGAAAACAGCTTTCAACTGGTTATTTCTTATCAATTTCCTGTTGCTTGCATTTCTGTTTGGCTGGTTTTTTTCGGCTTACCAGGTTCTGCAAACGGTGGCCACCTTAACAGGTAAAGGAATATTTGCTGTGCCCTTTAGGGTATGGCTACCGGCTCTTGTTTTTACGGCTATGCTGCTGTTTCAATTCATTCTTCTATATGGATTGTATATTCTCAGGCGCCTGCTGTACCTGAACTTTTTCGACCAGCAACAATTTGAATTTGAGAATAGCAAGGAGTAGCGCTAAAGCTTACTCCTTATAAAAGTCCTCTTCTCTTCCTGATCTTATAAAAAATATAGGCAAAGGTCATGAAAGCGATCAGCGCCATCATCCAGAAAACATATTGACGCGGAGGTGATTGCCTGTCGGCGCCCCGATCAATTTTTGCATGGCATTGCTGAATATAAAAATGCACCTGCGGATAATGAGTATTTAACTTCTCCACTCTCTCAAACCTGCCTAAAGCCTTTCTATAAAACTGTTGATAGAATTGCTGCAATCCTTCATTGAAAACATGCGCCGCTTCTCCTTCCGTTGGATAAACCTTTGCAGAATCAATATACTCCTTGATAACAGTAACAGGAATTGCAAAATTAAAACCGCTGGCCAAGGATCCACTTCCCTGGTCAAGACTTCCAAAAGTTGCCAGCCCTATCACTTCGCCTTTATCATTACAAACCGGGCTGCCACTGCTGCCATGACTGATCATGGCATCCATTTGTATCACCGGCCAACCGCCGATTGATTTTTTTACAGCACTTACAATGCCCGCTGTCAATGTCGGATCAATGGCTGCTTCACTTGCTAAAAAAGTATTGGTAGTGGCTGGTTCCGGGTAACCCAAAACAAAAACCTGTGTGCCGATCCTTATTACCGGGTCCTTCGTAAAAGTTAAAACAGGAAGATGTGATACGTTATCCATTTTTAAAATGGCAACATCTTTTCCGGGCATTGCTTTCCCTTTCACTACCACTTTGGCCATTTGTTTGGTAGTAACTGTTTCGCCACTCGTTGTGTCCGCTCGGTATAAAACAAATATTTCTTTCTTCAGATCGAAGAGGATCATTGATGATAACTGCGAATAAATAAGACTGTATGCATTGTATAAAAGATCACGCTGCTGATCGGTGAGTGTCATGGCCCAGGACGATTGAAGCGAATTGATATTGGCCCTTGTCACTTCCTGGAAGGTTTCTAAAATAAATTTGTTGCGGATGAATGCGCTGTCGCGATCAATGATATGACAGTTGGTAACGATATACCCATCCTCGGTGATCAAAAAACCAGTGCC
>DASVNY010000674.1:0-10707 GCA_036383615.1 Chitinophagaceae bacterium | reverse complement strand
CACTAAGAAAATCAAAGAAATAGCTTTGTGACTTAGTGGGAAACAGAACTACTGCCCGATGGTCCGCTTGTTTTTAATTACATAGCCGCTTTTCTACATTTGCAGTATGCCACAACCTGTTATTTGTATCGGGTCGGCCCTGGTTGATGAACTTTTTCATGCTACCGGCGAGCTGCTCCTTTCCACCACCACCGATGCAACTGTTACCAAAACTGCTGGCGGCGTTAGCCGCAATATTGCTCATCAGCTGTCACTACTCGCCGTACCTGTGCAACTGATCAGCGTTTTTGGAAATGATAGCGATGGCGATTGGTTAAAACAGTCTTGCGTCAATTCCGGTGTAAAGCTGGACGCTTCAATAACCAGGAATGGTTTGTCGGGAAAATATACAGCTGTGTTAAACGTGGATGGATCATTGCATACTGCGTTTCTAACCAATGCGGCCACCCATTTAATTACACCTGCGCATTTAGAAAAACATATTGACCTGTTGATAACGGCCTCCTATTTATTGGCCGATGCCAATATAAATATTGATACGGCCGAATGGTTGCTGCACTTTAGCAGGGAAACAGGAATTCCTTTTGTGTTTGAACCAGTTTCCGTTCCTCCTGCAAGAAAATTCAGGGAAGTTGATATGGGTGGTCTTCATCTTATTACTCCTAATGAAGATGAATTGCCTGTGCTATGTTCTGAAAAAGCATTCCTCACACAGCAACAGGTAGATGAACTCTTGACCCGTGGCGTTCAAAACATCTGGCTGCATAACGGTAAATATGGTTCCGCGCTTTATAATAAAGAAAAGTCGGTCACGCTTCATGCGCCCACTATCAGTGTGGTTGATTGCACAGGCGCTGGCGATGGTTCTTTATCTGGTTTTTTATTGGGCAAACATCTCGCTAAAGAAGATATTGATTGTTTAAAGATCGCGCATACACTATCTGCTGAAATATTGCAGGTAAATGGCGCTATCGCCACACATTTGAACCAGGAAAAACTATTGGAGCTCGTTTCAAAATATTATCCGGAGAATGAATGATCTTTTAGAAATACATCCAGCAGTAAGTGAAGCATTGGCTAATGGTAAACCGGTTGTGGCGTTGGAGTCAACCATTATTTCACATGGCATGCCTTATCCAAAAAATGTGGAAACAGCTTTAGCGGTTGAAGATGTGGTTCGGCAAAACGGCGCTGTTCCGGCTACGATCGCCATCTTCAATGGAAAATGTTATGTGGGATTGACAGCCGGGCAGCTGGAATATTTTGGAAAAGCAAGCGATGTCTGGAAAGTGAGCCTGCGGGATATGCCTTATGTGATCAGCAAAAAGCTATATGGTGCCACTACTGTTGCCGCTACCATGCGAATTGCGACTATGGCTGGAATAAAAATTTTTGTTACAGGAGGAATTGGTGGTGTTCACCGTGAAGCGGAAAGAACAATGGATATTTCAGCGGATCTTACTGAAATGGCGCAAACTTCTGTAGCTGTTGTTTCTGCAGGCGTAAAATCAATTTTGGATATCGGGTTAACATTAGAGTATTTGGAAACAATGGGTATTCCCGTTGTTACTTATGGACAAGATGAGTTTCCAAGTTTTTATTCGAGAAAAAGCGGGTTCACTTCACCACTAAGATTAGACGCCGCCGATGAGATTGCAGCGATGCTTTATACAAAATGGAAATTAGGTTTGAGTGGATCTGTGTTGATCGCTAATCCTGTTCCTGCCGAACAGGAAATTGCAGCCAATGAAATGGAAACATATATACAGAAAGCATTGAGCGCTGCAAAAGAAAAAAATATCAAAGGAAAAAATGTAACGCCATTTTTGCTTCAGTATATCGCCAAGCATACCAAAGGAGAAAGCCTTGAAGCCAATATTGCATTGATCAAACACAATGCAAAAGCGGGAGCGGAAATTGCAGTAGCTTATGCCACTAAAGTCAATTCCCGCTAACGCCTGCTGTAATTTTCTCAGGTTATTCGCTTGCTTTTGAACCGCTGCCACGCAGTAATGCCACCAATAACAAAATAAATACAGCTACTCCAACGATCCACACCCAGGGCTGTGTGTACCAGTCGCCGCCTTTTTTGTTTACATCAATATCCACGTCAACTCCTTTGCCCGAGTCCTGTGCCAATGCATGAATAGTAACACCCATCGTCATAAAAAAGAGCATTACTGATCTTAAAATCCTGTTCATAATCTTGATTTTTGGTTTAAAGACTTGTCGGCAGGGGGCAATTGGAGAAAAACAAATAGGAGGCCAGAAACTTGAATAAAGCTTCTTTCTGTTTATGCCGAGATGTATGAGAATGGATTACGCTTCTGCATGAGAACTTTTCTCCACACGAAGCAGATCTCGTACCTCGGTCGCTTCGTGAGTTACTTACATCAGCTAAAGGAGGGGCTGCCTGCGTCTTTTGCTTTAGGATTCATCGGGATTGCTGTAAATGATTTCAAGCTTCCCCGTGCCCGGTTTTTTGTAATTCAATTTTGCGAGTGTGCTGTTAAGCATCAGTTTAATTGCTTTTTTGCCCATTGTTGTTTTGAAATACATTTCTCTTTTTCTTGCATCTTGTTCAAAAAGATAAAACTCGCAGAAGATAAGTTTGAGTGGTCCTCTATAAGCAGTGCTTTTAGCTCCTCCGGCATTATGTGTCTCAATCCTTTTTCTAAGATTAGTTGTGAAGCCGGTGTATAACAAATGATCTTTCTCGCTAAATAGAATATAAACGCAGTATGGAAGCGGCATTTGCATTGGTAAAAGGTCTGCAAAGGTTTTAAACAGGCAATGGTGTTTTCCTGAAAAAGAACGCTTTCTTTCCCCGAAAAAGATGTTGTTCCTGGAATTAATAAACGCGAAAACCTCAAATTAAAGATGTCTTTAGGTCTAATATGAAAGAGGCCCTGAAGCAGACCTCGTTCCTCGGTCGCTTCAGGACACCACGGTAAAGCGAAAACCCCAAATTAAAAACCCCCACAAACTAAAGTCTGTGGGGGTTTTCTGCTTTACCGTGGTGTGGGGCGGGATCGAACCGCCGACACAAGGATTTTCAGTCCTTTGCTCTACCGACTGAGCTACCGCACCGTTCCAGAAACACATTAGCGTTGGTAAGTGGAAGCCTATCCTTCACTTTTGTGCTTCGGGGCTGCAAATATAGAGGGAATTCACATAAAATCCACACTTAACGGGTGGTTTATTCCTTACATCCCGTATTCGCTCAAAAATTTGATCCGCATGATCTTTAACTGCTCCCAGTTAAAGTTATGCTCCGACAACTCTTCCTGGGCCACCTGCAATGAAGATGTGTCGCAACCTTTAAAATATTCTATGATCTCTTCCTGCTCATATTCATCCAGCATTTCATCGATCGCATAAGTGAGATTCAGCTTAGTGCCGCTGGCCGCAATGGTTTCCATCTCTTCCAGCATTTCATCCATTCGCCAGCCTTTGTTCTTAGCGATAGTTTCCAGTGAAACCTTTTTATCCGTGTTTTGAATGATATAAACCTTGTTGCCGCTTTTGTTGACCACACTCTTCATCACAAAATCATCCGGTCTTTCAATATTGTTTTCAGCCACATATTGGGCAATCAATTCCACAAAGGGCTTTCCATAACGGATCGCCTTCCCTTTACTCACCCCCTGACATTTTTCCAAATCGGTGGTGCTGGTAGGATATAATGTCGCCATATCCTGCAGGGATGTTTCAAGGAAGATCACAAACGGCGGCAAATTCTTTTTCTTCGCCTCTCTTTGTCTTAACTCCTTCAGCATTTCAAACAACTTATCATCCGCCGCTGCTCCAACCGTTGTTTCAGCGTTTTCCTCATCATCGGCATTTGCATCATCATAAAGATGATTGAGAATAACCTTAAATGATTTCGGCTTCTTGAGAAATGCATCTCCCTTTTTAGTGATCTTCAACACACCATATTCTTCTATATCTTTCGTGAGCATTCCCTCCAAAATCAACTGGCGTATCAATGAGTTCCAGAAAAGACTGTCTTTATCATTACCGCTTGCAAAAATATCAAGCCCTTCATGACGGAACATCTGGATCTGCGGCGTTAACCGCCCGATCAATATTTGAACAACATACTCTGTTGCAAATCTTTCATCCAGTGTTTTGATCGCCTTCAATGCAATGGCTGCTTCTTCTTTTGCTTCTACTTTTTCTTTTGGATGCTTGCAGTTATCGCACTCACCACAATTTTCTCTTTCATACTCTTCACCAAAATAACTCATTAACACTTTGCGACGGCAAACACCGCTTTCGGCAAAAGCAACTGTTTCGTGGATCAACTGAGCACCGACCTCTCTTTCACTAAGCGGCTTATCTCTCATCAAATGCTCGAGCTTGCTCACATCCTTGTGTGAATAATATAAAACACATTTACCTTCCATTCCATCACGACCGGCACGACCCGTTTCCTGGTAATAGTTCTCTATTGATTTAGGAATATTATAGTGAATAACGAACCTGATATCCGGTTTATCAATGCCCATTCCAAAGGCGATGGTTGCGCAGATCACCTGCACTTCTTCGCTGAGAAACTGGTCCTGCCTGTCTGCTCTTAATTTACTATCAAGGCCGGCATGATAAGCAACGGCTTTAATGCCATTGGCCATTAATATATCAGCGAGTTCTTCGGTTGTTTTACGGTTAAGTGTATAAATGATCCCGCTCTTTCCTTTCGCCGCTTTGATAAAGCGTACAATACTTTCATCAGTTTGATTCTTCTTTATTTTAGGCAACACTTCATAATAGAGATTGGGCCTGTTAAAAGAAGAAATAAAAATATTAGGATTGTGAAGATCAAGGTTCTTTACTATATCGCTTTGCACTTTGGGTGTAGCGGTTGCCGTTAATGCGATCACCGGCACGTCCGGGTTAATCTGTATCATCATTTCTCTCAGCCTCCTGTATTCTGGACGAAAATCATGTCCCCATTCCGAAATACAGTGTGCTTCATCCACGGCAAAAAATGAAATAGTGAGATCGGAAAAAAACTCCAGGTTCTCCTGTTTGGTCAATGTCTCTGGCGCAACGTATAACATCTTTGTTTTGCCCGATAACAGGTCATCATGAACTTCTTTTATTTCTTTTTTATTGAGTGTTGAATTGAGAAAGTGCGCTACTTCATCATTGCTGCTATAACCACGCACCAGGTCAACCTGGTTTTTCATCAATGCTATTAGTGGAGAAACAATGATAGCAACTCCTTCACTCACCATTGCGGGCAATTGATAGCACAAACTTTTACCACCGCCTGTTGGCATGATCACAAATGTGTCATGTCCCGCAAGCAAGGATTCAATTACTTTTTCCTGTGTGCCTTTGAATTTATCAAAACCAAAATATTCCTGCAGGGCTTCGTGCAGGTCAAACCTTTTTTTGGTTGAAGCGCCTTTAACGGGCTGGCTTGTTTCTTTTGTTTTGGCCGTTTTTGTCGAATTGGTTTTCCCGGCGGCCTTTTTTGCTGTTGATGTTCCCATTACTCTATTATTTCCATCGCACTTTTTAAAAAATGCCGATTAATTAAGATACTCATTTTTGCCCGATCCCGTGGTTGCGGCGAATCAATTTTTTGCACAAACGGGTCCGATGATATCGGGTGAATAAGCGTTTACTCTCTGATCATTAAGGCTATGAGGCAAGATGCCTGTGTGGGCTTATAACTACCTGTCGCACCAGCCATTCATTCAAGAGGACTGCGAATTTACACCCCGATAAGGGTTTTGCAAAGGGACTATCCGTTAAAATTCTACTGTAACGATTGCATAAACGTAATTCCCTAATTTTACCGCTGTTATAAGCCCAATCGGTGGCTTTTGTAACAAAATTTAGTTTTGCACGGACCTAAAAAGGCATGAACAAACATCACTACGTAGCAATAATGGCCGGGGGCATCGGCAGTCGCTTTTGGCCCATGAGCCGCAGCAATTATCCGAAACAATTCCTCGATATTCTCAATATTGGCAAAACGCTGATACAACAAACTTTCGAACGGTACAGCAAGGTTGTTCCCGAAGAAAATATCTATATCATCACTTCGCAGGAGTATGTGCCGATCGTTAAAAAACAATTGCCACAGGTTGCCGAAGAAAATATCCTGGCAGAACCATCGAGGAAGAACACGGCTCCCTGTATCGCATACATCAGTTTTAAACTGTTGAAAAAAGATCCGAAAGCTGTAATGATCGCCGCTCCTTCGGATAATCTTATCCTGGAAACAGATGAGTTTATAAAAACCGCCACTAAAGCACTCGACTTTGTTGATCATATCAATGCACTTGTGACGCTTGGCGTAAAACCCACTTTTCCCAATACGGGTTATGGATATATACAGCATGATGAC
Source organism: Chitinophagaceae bacterium (assembly GCA_036383615.1). Lineage (GTDB taxonomy): Bacteria > Bacteroidota > Bacteroidia > Chitinophagales > Chitinophagaceae > CADEDV01. The sequence goes on along the minus strand of DASVNY010000674.1, from coordinate 4,343 downwards.
CTCGTGCCTGTTCCGGGAATCTACAAGGTGAAGACCTTTATCGAAAAGCCGAATATAGAAATGGCAAAAACATTTATTGCCAGTGGTGATTTTTTATGGAACGCAGGCATCTTTACCTGGAAAGTGAAGAATATCGTGGCGGCTTTTGAAAAACATTTGCCCGAGATGTATGAAGTGTTTGCTGCTGAGAAAAATAAATTCAACACTGACGAAGAAGCTGCAGCCATAGAACAGATCTATCCGCAATGCACCAATATTTCCATTGATTTTGGTATCATGGAAAAAGCGGAGAATGTTTATGTGATTCCCGCTTCTTTCAGCTGGAGCGATCTCGGCACATGGAACAGCGCCTGGGATAATATGGAGAAAGATTATTTCGGTAATGCCGTGGCCGGCAAGCATGTGATGGTGGTGGATGCCGGCAATTGCATGGTGCATGTTCCCGATAGCAAACTTGTCTTATTACAGGGTTTGCAGGATTATATTGTTGTTGACACCAAAGACGTATTGCTCATCTGTCAAAAAGATAAGGAGCAGGAGATAAAGGAATATGTGGCGGAGGTGAAACGGAATAAAGGAGATAAGTTTCTCTAATTTGCAAATGTGCAAATTGCTGATGTGCGGATGTTGGGAGTGTTCAGGTTTGCAAATTTTTCCGCGTTTTGCACAAGATATTACGTTGCATTCACGGAATTATAGGTGTAATCTGCGATAATTCAATGTGACATTACCGAATGTTATGTGTATAGGTTTAGTAAATTAGGCTATTAAAACCTTATACTATGACTAAAGAAAAAATTGAACAGAACCTTGTTCTAAAGCTTTGCTTCGATTTTTCACTTTCAATAATTGCATTTTGCGAAGAGCTTGACTTACAAAAAAAGTATGTCATATCCCGCCAGTTGTTACGATCAGGCACCTCTATCGGCGCCAATGCCGTTGAAGCACAAAATGCGGAAAGCACCAGTGATTTTATTCATAAATTCAAGATAGCAGCCAAAGAGGCGGAAGAAACCCAATACTGGCTGTTGTTATGTGAATATTCAAAAAACTATCCCGATTCTCAACTATTACTTACGAGAATTGAAGAAATAAATAAAGTAATTGGTAAAATAATTTCGTCTGCAAAAAAGAAGCTGCTATAACTCATTTGCACATCAGTAATTTTCAAATTCGCAAATTATATGCACCCTTATCCTCTTCAAAACATTTTGTTTCTCGATATAGAAACTGTTCCCCAACATCCCTCCTTTGACCTGGTGCCCAATGACTGGAAAGATCTCTGGGTTAAAAAAGCTGAGGCCCTTTTGCGCAGTCGCGAAAATGAAACGCATGAATCCTTATATCCAAGAGCCGGTATCTATGCCGAATTTGGAAAAGTGGTTTGCATCAGTTGTGGTTATTTGCAAGGAAACGCTGATCAAAAGAAGATCATTTTAAAATCATTTGCCGGTGAGAATGAAAAAGTATTGTTACATGAATTCTCTGAAATGATCGCCCGCTGGACAGTTGGTGAAGCAAAGTTTCTTTGTGCCCATAATGGAAAAGAATTTGACTTTCCTTATCTCTGTCGCCGGCTCATCATAAATGGCTTGCCAATTCCTTCTTTGCTAAACATCTCCGGCAAAAAACCCTGGGAGGTCAATCATCTCGACACGATGGAGCTTTGGAAGTTTGGCGATTTTAAAAGTTATACTACATTAAACCTATTGGCTCATTCACTAGGTGTGCCAACACCCAAAGATGATATTGACGGCAGCATGGTGTGGGAGGTTTACTGGAAAGAAAAAAATCTTGAACGTATAGTCACCTATTGTCAGAAAGATGTGGTAACGGTGGCACAAATATTTTTACGGTTGCAGGGAGAAATGTTGATCAGGAATGAGAACATAGAAATAAAGGGCTAAGAGTTCAAAGGAGAAAAGGAGAGAACCTGTTATTCCAAATGGTTTCTCTTCCATGGCTCACCAAATATTGGCCTTGTTGTATTTTTAATGAAATATTCAAACGACTCTTTTTCTCATTCTCTCTTTTAAACTCTTAGCCAATGGAAAGAACCAATTATTCATCAGGCGCTAAGAAATAAAGGGCTAAGAGTTCAAAGGAGAAAAGGAGAGAACCTGTTATTCCAAATAGTTTCTCCTCCTTGGCTCATCAAATATTGGCCTTGTTGTAATTTTAATGAAATTTTCAAACGACTCTTTTTCTCATTCCCTCTTTTAAACTCTTAGCTAATGAAAAGAACCAATTATTCATCAGGCGCTAAATGGGAAGATATTGTTGGCTATAGCCGAGCGGTAAGGATTGGAAATATCATTGAAATCACCGGTACTGTTGCGGTAGATGAGAACAGCAATTTAGTTGGCGGCAACAGCGCTTATGAACAAACAAAATTCATTATTCAGAAAATAGAAGCGGTTTTGCAAAAGGCCGGCGCATCCTTAAGCGATGTGGTACGCACAAGAATGTTTGTAACAGATATTTCCCGCTGGGAAGAATATGGTAAAGCGCATGGAGAATTTTTTGCAGCCGTCAAGCCATGCACCTCCATGATCGAAGTAAAAGGATTGATAGCGCCGGAATATTTGATAGAAATTGAAGCAACTGCCATCATCAGTGAATAACTTCGCTGCATGACTACTCCTTTTATTCAATCCAAACTCCCCAACGTCGGCACCAACATTTTTACTGTAATGAGCGGCCTCGCCACGCAGCACAGTGCCATTAATCTTGGCCAGGGTTTTCCTGATTTTCCAATGAGCGAAGAATTGACTGATCTGGTCAACAAGGCCATGCGTGATGGTTATAACCAATATTCTCCAATGCCCGGTTGGCCACCGCTTAAAAACGCTATCGCGGAAAAGATCGAATTTTTATATAAAACAAAGATCAACCCGGAAACGGAGATCACTATTACCCCCGGTGGCACTTATGCTATCTATTCTGCATTCACTACCATACTTCAACCCGGAGATGAAGTCATCGTTTTTGAACCGGCCTATGATAGTTATATACCAAATATTGAGATCAATGGGGCAAAAGCGATAACCATTGATCTTGTTTATCCGGATTATCATATCGATTGGGTGGCTGTAAAAAATGCCATCAATGCAAAAACAAAAGCGATCATCATCAATACACCACACAACCCAACAGGGAGTGTGATCGGTGAAAATGATATAAAGGAATTGAGAACGCTGGTCGAGGGTACAAATATTTTTATCGTCAGTGATGAAGTATATGAGCACCTGATTTTTGATGAAGTTCCGCATCAAAGCATTCTTCGCTATCCCGACCTGCTGCAGCGAAGCTTTGTTTGTTTTTCATTTGGTAAGGTTTACAATTGCACCGGTTGGAAACTCGGCTATTGCATAGCTCCTGCCGACCTGATGAAAGAGTTTAGAAAAGTGCACCAGTTCAATTGCTTTAGTTGTCACACCCCTTCGCAGGAAGGTCTTGCCAGGTTTCTCTCGAATAAAGATGCTTACCTGTCTTTGTCTGGTTTTATGCAGCAAAAAAGAGATCTCTTTAAAAAGCTAATGGAACAGACCCGGTTCACCATGCACGATTCTTTTGGCAGCTATTTTATTTGCGGCACTTATGAGCGGATCTCGGATGAAGCCGATAAAGAGCTTGCCATCCGGTTAACAAAAGAAGTGGGTGTGGCAACCATTCCTGTTTCTGCCTTTTACAGAAATGGAAAAGATGATAAGGTATTACGTTTCTGTTTTTCCAAAAAAGAAGAAACACTGGAAGCTGCGGTAGAACGATTAATAAAAATTTAGGAAAGTAGTTACAGGTCCTTAGCGGGGATTTTCTTAATGCCTCCTTTTTTATCAGAGACTACCAGATAGCCATCCCTTGCCTTTTCTTCAGCAATGACTTTTTTTATCGCTTTATCAAGAGCCACTTTTATTTTGGCGCTCAGATCTTTGTTCTCATTGTCATTTTTCGCCATTGATAATTTGATTATAGGTGTCAAAGTTAAAAATTTCTTCTTTTCCTTCTACTCTTTTAGCAATAAGTATGTATTCCGTCTCTGAGTTGTCATAAATATACCAGGAGTTTACCTGGGCTGCATACCGAGAAAAATTTACCTGCCCTTTAAAATATCTCCTTTCAACAACATGGTCGGGTATATGGTGGCCACCTTTGCTTACTCTTATCGCAACCCTGTTTTGAGCTAACTCAAAACTCGCCAAATACACAAAAAACAAAACCACTTCATATCCTCGTTTCTTTGCCTTTGTGATCAGTTTCAGATAGGCCAGCCCGGATAAAGTTGTTTCAAACGCAAAGCTCTGATCTTTTTCAATCATCTCATCCATTCTGTTTATCATGAT
>DASVNY010000673.1:0-4486 GCA_036383615.1 Chitinophagaceae bacterium | reverse complement strand
AACGAAAGCTACTCAGCTCTTTTCACTCAAAAAATAAATATGGAAAAAGGCTGGAAAAACGAATTTAAAATGTCCGGCATCTATGTTGGCTGGGGTGTTGAAACGTTTCAGAATGAAATTGAATTTAAGCAACAAGGCGATAAAATACATTTAACATGGACCTGCTTTGTGGATGATATGAACAGATACGACCAGGATATTAAAGCCTTTCGTTCCGAAATTCATGCTGAGCTCAATTTCAAAGAGTTCAGCAGCAAAGACGAGTTTTGGGCTTATGAAAAATTTAAGCTTGACAATAAAATATAAGTGGGTCCGGGGTGAACCAACAGACTTACATGAATTATTGAACAGCAGTCAAGCCCAGAGCGTCAACAAGAGTCAATACTGAAAAAATATCTCCGTCGCCCCATAACCAAATCTCGGGTCATACTGGTTCACAAAAGACTTTACTTCTTTCTTTAACCGCAATATATCATGTATCTCATCCCGCAACCTGCCCTCTCCCACTCCATGGATAACGATCAGCGAAGGTTGCAGGTGAGCAAGCGCCAGGTCGTAATACTTTTCAAAGGTTTTTAACTGCATACCCACGATCTCATAATTGCTTAAATGTTGCCAGTCATCGGTGATCTTTTCTATATGCAGATCAATTACGCTGCGGGGTTGTTCGAGGTGTTGCCGCCCTTTTGCTGCGTCATATATTTTAAATCCTTTAGCAGCTAATGGGCCCAGTTCCACTTTATCATCAACCAGGTTATCGGGATACTGCTCAAACAAACGATGCGAAAAAGTAGCCTCATTCTTCTCCCGCAAGGATTCTATTTTGGCGAAAAGCTGTTTGGGTTTTAATCGCAGCGAAGATTCATAATGCGTGGCCTTATTTCGGACAGGTTGCAATAAAGAAAAATCAAATTCAAAAGAAGGATTATCACTCAGGTCGGAAAAAGGAATATCATGCAGGTAAAAATCTTCGAATGGACTAACCTGGTTCTTTAATTCAAAATCTGTTTTACCAAAAAAGGAAAGTTTATAAACAAATTGATAGGATGTTTCGGTACGATTCACCAAATGCAGTTTCAATTCTTCCACTACTTCATCCCCAAATTCATCCGTATCCATTACAGGCAAAATTGTCAACCACACGCCATCCTGCACCCTTGTAGCCTGCAGCTTTTTCTCCTTCCTTACATCATCTACATATTTCTTTTCCTTTTTCTCAGGGAACATTTTCTTTTCCGTAAACCGCTTGAAATAAGGAAAATCAACCTGGTCCATGTAAACGGGAAAAGTCACACCCTTCACATCCACCCTAAGCATTTTATTATTGATGATCTCCACCACATCTCCTTCTTCATTGGAATGCAATATCAGCACCCTGTCACCTACCTGGTATTTCATTTTATCCTACAGGATTGTTTGATTAAAAATCAAAATTACTACATCGTAACAAAAGATTGAAGAGAGTCATACTTTTCAGTATTGCCTGGGTTAGAATTATTTGCCACAATTTCTATGTAATTTCTATATAACTCCCTGGGTAAGGCTGTTTACAGCTTATAAACTATTACCAGAAACACAGCCTCGTTAGAGGCGATATATTGGCAGCGACTATATTCTTTGCCAGAAAAAACAAAGAATCATGGTGAAAAACACAAGGCGGGGTTAGATAGTTAGTATAGCTTGGTCTTTCAAATAAAATATTACTATGGCTAACACCTACACACAAATCCATATTCAGTCTGTTTTCGCAGTTAAATTTCGACTTGCTATGATCGAGCCTTTATGGAAAACAGAATTACATAAATACATAACAGACATCCTCCAGGGAAATGATCATAAAATGATCGCCATTAATTCAATGCCGGACCATATGCATATGCTGTTTGGATTTCGCCCCACCCAATCACTTTCTGAACTGATGCAATTTGTAAAGGGAGGTTCAAGCAAATGGATCAATGACAATAACCTTACTAATTCATTATTCCGTTGGCAAGGCGGGTTTGGGGCATTTTCATATTCAAAATCCCAACTTGACCGTGTAGCGAAATATATCCATAACCAGGAACGACATCATAAAAAGAAACCCTTTCTTGAAGAATATAAAAATATATTGGATGGATTTGGGGTGAACTATGATGATAGATACATTTTTAAACCACTGGAATAGAACATTCCGCCCCTATGGGGCGGTTTGACATTCTATTCGTTGTGCTACCAATATAATGTCCCTAACGGGACAGGTTTGGCATTTCTATCTTTGGTTTAAACGCATAATACCCCATGGGGCGGGTTTGAATTCTATCACTGGGCCATCAGGATAATGTGCCTATCAGGGCATGTTTGACACTTGACTCGTTAAACTGTAAACATTCCGCCCCTATGGGGCGGTTTGACATTCTGTTCGTTGTGCTACCAATATAATGTCCCTAGCGGGACAGGTTTGGCATTTTGACTCGTTATGTTATCAAGATAGTGTCCTTATAAGGACGGGGTTGACACTTGACTCATTACATTGCCAACATTCCGCCCCTATGAGGCGGGTTTGACATTTATCATTGGGCTACCAGGATAATGCCCCTCGCGGGACAGGGTTGACGTCCTGTTCGTAGGCTGCCGATATAATGCCCTATCTGAACAGGTATCAGCACCCGATCACCCCGGTATTTTGTGACCCTACAGGAAATTATGATAAAAAACAAAACCGCTTATTTAGTAGCAAAAGATTGCAGAGGATCATGAGAACCGTATGCTTTTGTATGACTACTATAACTCATCGGAATAAAGCTGTCACACAGCCTCGTTAGAGGCAATATATTGGTAGCCACAAATAGAAAGAATTCCCCCATTGCCCTGTAAGGGCAACATGTAGCCAAAACAGAAGGTTGCTTCAATTATTATTCTTTATTGTGATTTTGATGAGAGAGAACACGGATAACCCTCATCGGTTATCACAGATTAAATCCGTGCAAACCCTTCCAATCCGTGTTAACTGTGTTCCCCTCTTAAAAAATCAGGTAGTAGCGGGGTTAGCTAGCTTGCTTTTCTTGTACCCGTATAAGAAATAAAGAACAATACCCAATAATAACCAGCTAAGGAACCAAACCCAGTTGCTCTTGGTCATGCCGGTTAGCAGGTACAAACATGTCGTAACACCCATCAATGGAATCAGGGAATATTTTTTAACAACAGTGAGCAAAGAAAGTATAATGCAAGCGATCCAGAAAGCGATCAGCGATATCTGCGGAGTAGCTACATCCATAAAACTTGCCTTGCCACTGGCATAATCTTCATTTCCGGAGAAATCGAAATTGAACAAATTGCTGATATAGTTTTTATCCAATGTAGCAAACAACGTAAAAGCAAGAGCAATGATCAAAGGGAAGATAAACTGCCCATTGATATAAGGCAATGAGAACCTGCCCGGCACTTTTTCTTTTTTAGGAATTAATAATACCCCACCGCAAACCAACACAAATGCAAACAGTGTAGCGATGCTGGTAAAATCAAGTACAAAGGTTTTATCAGTAAAAAGAATCGGCACACCTACCACCAAACCGGTAACGATCGTGGCAAACGAAGGTGTTTTAAACCGCTGGTGAATTTTTTGAAATACAGGTGGCATCAAACCATCACGGCTCATGCTCATCCATATCCTTGGCTGACCCATTTGAAATACAAGTAATACACTCGTCATGGCCACTACCGCGCAGATTGAAACCAGTAACTGCATCCAGCCGATATTCAGGTTTTGCTCTTCAAAAATGAAAGCCAGGGGATCGCCTACTCCATCAAAGTTTTTGTAATTAACCGCACCGGTCAATACCAATGTGAGCAGAATATACACGATAGTGCAGATCACCAATGACAGGATCATTCCTCTTGGAAGATCACGTTGGGGGTTTTTGCTTTCTTCTGCCAGCACACTCACCGCATCAAAACCGATATAGGCAAAGAACACCCCGCTTACAGCCATCATCACTCCTCCGAAACCATTTGGCATAAATGATCTTACTCCTTCGTCGTTAGCCGGCGTCCAGTTAAAAGTGAGGCCATTGGAAAAAACAAGATAGCCGCCAACCAATACCACCAGGCCCACAATGGCGAGTTTTAATATTACCATTACATTGCTGAAATTGCGGCTTTCTTTAATGCCCCGATAAACCAGGTAAGTGATCAACAGATTGATGATGATCGCAGGAAGATCAAAAATGATACGCAGGCTCCCCAACATTGGGGCCGATGCCCAGGCATTCAATAGCTCTTTGTTACTGCTGCCTTCCAAAACAGCTTTCTGTGCTTCTTTATAACTACAGCTCAGATAATCGGGAACATGAATATTCAGTTTTTCAAGAAATGAGGTGAAATAGTCGCTCCAGCTGAATGCCACATAAATATTGCCGATGGAATATTCCATGATCAATGCCCAGCCAATGATCCAGGCGAAGAGTTCACCAAAACTTGCATAGGCATAGGTATAAGCGCTGCC
>DASVNY010000672.1:0-3310 GCA_036383615.1 Chitinophagaceae bacterium | reverse complement strand
CAAAGCTTATTATTCCCCATAGGGCCCAGATGCGGCCGAATATTTCTTTAATAATTTTCATACTATAAAATGTTCCTCTGCAGCAAAGCGAACAAACAAGGTTATTACTTCTTTTTTTAAATTAATGCTCAGCCTTGCTGTCAAATCCTTTGAATATGGTTTCTTTTAATCCCGGCCATTCATCTTTCAGCACACTGTAATAAATGGAAGTGCGGCGGCGGTTGTTCCACATGGTCATGTGGCTACGCAATATTCCTTCTTCAACTCCACCCACATGCCGCAAACCCTGTCTTGCTCTTTCATTCAATACATCTGTTTTGAATTCTATCCGTTCAAAATTCAGTTCTTCAAAACAATAGCGCATCATGGCATACTTGGCGTGTTTATTCAATCCTGTACTTCGAAAATCTTTTCCCAGCCAGCTCCAGCCGATCTCTGCACGGAGATCGAACATGGAGATATTGCCGAGACTACTGCTGCCACCGATCAAACCGGTTTGCTTATCAATAATAGTGAATGGTCGTCTTGTATTAGCGGCTTTATCGGCCCATGCCATTTCGAACCAACGCTTCAATTGTTTTTCATCACCCAGGTTCAACGTAAAATATTGCCACATGTCAAAGTCCTGCTTTGCCAGTTCCAAAAACCTGTCATGATCATCTTCCTGCAATGGCCTTAATATCGCCTTGTTTGTTTCTAATATCAAATCTGCCGGTATCATAAAGCTATTTGTATTTATTATCTATTTTGGTCTTCCCATTATTCTGAGAACTGACAACTGACTCCCTCCCTCACAATTGCCAATCCACCGGCTCCACTCCATTCTTCATCAAAAACTCATTTGCTTTTGAAAAATGCCTGCATCCAAAAAAACCTGCATGTGCAGAAAGGGGAGAAGGATGTGCCGCCCGCAGCACAAGATGTTTTGATTCATCGATCAGCGCTCTTTTCTCCTGTGCAAACTTTCCCCACAACATAAACACCACATGTTCTTTTGCTGCTGATATTTTTTTGATCACGGTATCAGTGAATTCAGCCCAGCCGATCTTTGCATGACTCATCGGTTCACCGCTGCGAACAGTCAGTGATGCATTCAATAAAAAAACTCCCTGCTCCGCCCAATGAGTAAGGTTGCCATGATTGGGAATTCGTACACCAATATCTTCCTGTAATTCTTTAGAGATATTAATAAGCGAAGGGGGAGGAGGAACACCATTTTGTACAGAGAAGCAAAGCCCATGTGCCTGTCCTAAACCATGATAAGGGTCCTGGCCCAATATCACCACTTTCACATGATCGATGGGGGTGGTATCAAAAGCATTGAAGATAAAACTGCCGGGAGGAAAAATAGTTTTGCCCTGTGATCTTTCGGTTTTCAGGTGTAAAACGATCTGCTGGAAATAAGGTTTAACAAACTCATCCTTCAACAATTCTTTCCAGCCAGCTTCTATTTTTACATCCATGCTAACGAAATTTCGGTAAAAATAAAAAAGCGAAGCCATTTCTGACTTCGCTTTCTTTGTTTCGTGATCCGGATTGGATTCAAACCAATGACCTACTGCTTAGCTTACCCCTACGGTTTTCACCGCTTCCGGCATAGCCGGAATTTGTGGTCTGGACTATAACTTCACCATTGCAGGTGTGCCACGTTTAGTCTCTACGGAACCTTTCTGAAATCAGCCACAACATGAATTTTTTGTTGCTGATTGTTCAGCGATGTTTTTACTCTTAAAGTAATCGACTTGTTATATGATGCTGGGTTGAAATAGTAACACTCATCAGTTTGAGGGCAATCCACTGCGTAAATATCAATTAGTGTTTTGTCAACCGATTTTGTTTTTACTCCCTTAGAAGTACTATAACTACTTCTAAAAGGGATTTCCAACACTCCATTTTTAGCAAGATTTCTGAATTTAACCTGTACCGTTTTGAACTTCCCATTCATGTAAATAACAAGATCAAATGGGCTATGCTCTGTTTCTGGCACAAGGATCAGATAACCTTGTTGAAACAAGTCAACTTTAACCTTCAAAACACCCAAATCTCCTTTGTTCTTAGTGTGATGTAAAATCATACACTAATTTACGCAGAGAATTAAAGTTTCCTCGGTATTGCCAATCCTTAGCAAGGAGAAGGGTTTACCGATACGGTGGCATGCACTTGAACAGTTTTGTTTCCCGTTCAAGGCTCCAATAATTAAAGGCAGTTGCTCTATTCAGCTGAGCTACCGGACCATTATTTGTAAGAACTTTTCTAAAACGATCCCACCAATTGATCTTCCGGATCATTTTAGAGGCGGCAAAGATAGGAGAAATAAGCTTTTTGAAGAAGTAAACTTTGGGTTTTTATTCAGTTTAACCGCTCCAGGATAACCGTTTGAATAAAGGCATTCCTGTCGCCCTTACCGGGCTCGGAAAAATCATTATCCATCTCTATTTTTATAACCAAGTCATCAGCATCAATCTCTGAGACAAAACTATTTTCCTTTGTTTCATTTGATAAAAAATAATCCATCTCTTTTTTGTTATTGAGGTAAACATTCACGTGTGGGTATTGCCCCCCACCCGGATCTGCTCTTGATGTGATAACAACCCTATACTTCCCTTTTTGTATGGGGATGGCTCTTGACCGGATACTTCCATTATACAACGCTACAAAATCTCCGGGAAGAAATGGCCCACCCTCAAACTGATCATGCCGGATGATCAAATAATTTTTCCCGCCTGTTTCCTTCAATACATAGAGCATTGCCCACGCATCATAAAAGTCTTTTTGCTTCAACAACAGGTAGGTTGAATCAAGACGGGCTATAACGGATGGATCAGGTTTAGGATCACCATGCGCCCCAGCTATCCAAAACCCGTCAACCATGTATTGAGCTGAACTTTTTGCGAGTATCGAATCGATCATGCTTTCCTTTTTACCCGGCAATAACGCTGCTTTGGAATTGAACTTCTTTAAATAGTACTGTTGGTGCCAATGCGTTTTTTCATTGATAATAGGAAAGCTGGCGATATTTTCATCCACGATATAGCGGGTCATTTCCCTGAACTGCGTCTTGCTGGTATGGCCGTAATATTTATAAGTATATAATAAATAGATCAAAGAAAGTATGACAAAAAATGAAGCAACGAGCCACTGCAGCAATATATGCCGGAATGATACGATACCGTAAGCCAGTGCTAATAATATCGCGGGTAGTATTACGATCGTGTAACGGGTGACCAGCATTGGGATCACCCAAAGTGAACGTAGGTAGGGTATCAATACAGTGATAAATACCCAGCAAAGTATTACCACAAAACTTAAA
>DASVNY010000671.1:0-2014 GCA_036383615.1 Chitinophagaceae bacterium | reverse complement strand
ACTTCTTTAGTATCATTATAAGCCAGGTCCTTTGAAGTATTGGTGAGCTCTACAAACTCGGTCAACTCTTTATCGCTGGCTTTTTTTATTTCCTTATCCAGGGTTTTTTCAAATTTCGCAAATGATTTTGTAGAACCAGGATTATTATTTCCGATCAGTAACGCGGTTGTTGCAACAACGCCAACTATCACAGCTGCTGCAGCATAACGGAACCATTTACGGCTTGTGATCGAAACAATTTTTGTTTCAGGTTTTGCAGATAAGGTTTCAAAATATCCTGCAGGAACACTGTAAGGCATTTCTTTTTTCAAACCACTCAACAAAGGGGAAAGCGTTTCCAATTCTTCTTTGGCGGTTTGTTCATTGCTGTCGGCAACCAGCTTCATCATCGATCCACTCAATTCGTCAAAATATCCGGCAGGAACATTATTCGGCATTTCTTTAGAAACAGCATCAAGAAACGGGGAGAGAAATAACAGCTCATCTGAAACATTTGTTGCTTCAAGCGCCTTGATACGGTTCAGCACCTGTTCAGCCAGGCCATCAAAATACCCGGCAGGAATGGTATAAACATGCTGAACCGGCCAAACAGCCAGTGGACTTTCTAACTCCTTCAGTTCCTGTAATATGTTGTCTCTCTGTGTCATTTTTACGCTAAGTCAGACATTGACCGGGCCGTAAAGTTTAATGATTTTTGATATAATCCTCTATTTTTTTGACCGCATGATGATAGCTGGCTTTAAGCGCCCCTTCGCTGGTTTCAAGCACCCGGCTCATTTGCTCATAAGGCATTTCGTCGTAATACCGCAGGCTAAACACAACCCGCTGCTTTTCAGGCAACTGCTGGATGGCCAATTGCAACTTCCATTCCAGCCTGTTAGGGTCAAAATGCCTGTCGGCCTTTATTTTGTTTTCAAGCCCTGTTTCCACATCGCTGAGGCTAACGGAGCTTCTTTTTTTCTGTTGTTCGAGGTAGGTCAGGCATTCATTGGTGGCGATACGGTAAAGCCAGGTATAAAGCTGGCTGTCTTCCCTGAAATTCTCCAACCCGTTCCACACCCTGATCAAAACATTTTGCAACACATCATTGGCATCTTCATGCTCCACAACCATGCGGCGGATATGCCAGTATAATTTTTCCTGGTATTTGCGAATGAGGGTAGTGTAAGCCTTTTCTTTCGTAACAGGGTTACGGAACTGCGCTAATAATTCACTATCACTTGCGGTCGTCAGGGACATGTCAGGGTTGAGTGGCTTTTTGAATACCGGGAACCTGTTAACTAAAAGATCGAATCTTTATTAAAAATAAAAAAGCAGGTTCAATTAATAAAAGAACCTGCCTGATTATTCTGAACAATTTTTAAATGCCTTATTTTCTCTTCATTACTTTCTCTGCAGCAGCTACGATATCCGGAACATCCAGGCCATATTTTTTCAATAGATCTTTGGGAGTTCCGCTTTCACCAAATGTATCTTTTGTGCCTACATATTCGATCGGCACAGGAAAATTCTTTGCGGCACATTGTGCAATCGCATCTCCCAGTCCGCCAATAATATTATGTTCTTCGGCCGTAACAGCACATTTGGTTTTCTTCAGCGAATTAATGACGGCTTCTTCATCCAATGGCTTAATGGTATGAATATTTATCACTTCAACACTGATGCCTTTTTCCTCGAGGATAACACCTGCTTGTATTGCGTTCCATACCAAATGCCCGCAGGCGAAAATGCTGACATCGGTTCCTTTACTAAAAAGCTGTGCCTTACCAATTTTAAAATCTTCTTCTTTTGTAAAGATGGGCCATGAAGGGCGGCCAAAACGCAAGTAAACCGGTCCTTCATATTCTGCGATAGCTTGTGTAGCAGCTTTTGTTTGTGTGTAATCGCAGGGAACGATCACGGTCATGCCGGGCAACATTTTCATGAGGCCGATATCTTCCAGTATCTGGTGAGTGGCGCCATCTTCACCCAATGTAATTCCTGCATGCGAAGCGCAGATCTTTACATTCTTTCC
>DASVNY010000670.1:0-4404 GCA_036383615.1 Chitinophagaceae bacterium | reverse complement strand
CAATACAAGCAGTAGTAAGGGTGTTTTTTTCATATTGGTTCGATTCATATTTTTAAAAATAGCGGCTTTTTTCCACAGAGCCTGTATCAATTTTTTGCAGGCGGGAAATTTACTTTAGCTTTGCATGACCTCCCGGAATTTTTATACAATCGCTTTCTGAAGCGCTTCCGCTGGTCAAACTTTGGGGTGGGGGTAATAATCAGATCATTTATTGAAAATTGGATGTAGTTGCGGTGAGCAACAGTAAAAAGCTGTTTTATTTCGCTGCAAAACGAATTGAAAAATATAACCATTAAAATGGCTAAGTATATTTTTGTTACCGGCGGTGTTACTTCTTCATTGGGAAAAGGCATTATTGCCGCTTCACTTGCAAAACTATTGCAGGCAAGAGGCTTGCGGGTAACGATTCAAAAATTCGATCCCTATATTAACGTTGACCCCGGAACATTGAATCCCTATGAGCATGGAGAATGTTATGTGACCGACGATGGAGCAGAGACCGATCTTGACCTGGGCCATTATGAACGTTTTTTAAATATCCCTACTTCACAGGCCAACAATGTTACTACCGGCCGCATTTACCAAACCGTTATTAATAAAGAGAGAGAAGGCGCGTATTTAGGTAAAACGGTACAGGTGGTGCCGCATATCACCGATGAGATAAAAAGAAGAATGCTTCAACTGGGACAGGGAGGTGTGTATGATGTGGTGATTACTGAGATCGGAGGTACGGTGGGTGATATCGAGAGCTTACCCTTCGTGGAAGCAGTGCGTCAGTTGCAATGGGAATTGCCGGAAGAAGATACGCTGGTAGTGCATTTGACCTTGATCCCATACCTGAAAGCAGCCAAAGAATTAAAAACAAAACCTACCCAGCACAGTGTGAAAATGCTGAGCCAGGAAGGTGTTCACCCGGATATTATTGTTTGCAGAACGGAAAAGCCGTTGACACCGGAATTGCGTCGGAAGATCGCATTGTTCTGTAATGTGAAAATGGAAGCAGTGATCGAAGCCGCCGATGCGCCGACCATTTATGAAGTGCCTTTGCTGATGATGAGAGAGAAGCTGGATGTGATCGCGATGAAGAAGCTGAACATTACTAATTACAATGAGCCGGAGCTTAGCAAATGGAAAGAGTTTTTGGATAAACTGAAATATCCGAAAAGCAAAGTGGCAATAGGTTTGATCGGGAAATATATTGAACTGCAGGATGCTTATAAATCCATTCTGGAATCATTTGTTCATGCCGGAGCGATGAATGAGTGCCAGGTGCAGATAATCAATGTGCATAGCGAATTCATTACGGATGATAATGTGAGCGAAAAGCTGGCCGGCCTGGACGGTTTATTGGTGGCTCCCGGCTTTGGACACCGCGGTGTGGAAGGAAAGATCGTGGCGGTGAAATATGCGAGAGAAAATGGTTTGCCATTCTTCGGCATTTGTTTGGGAATGCAAATGGCAGTGATTGAGTTTGCCAGGAATGTGTTGGGATTAAAAGAGGCGCATTCAACCGAAATGAACCCTGAAAGCAAGGACCCTGTAATTGACCTGATGGAAGAACAGAAAAAGATCACGGCAAAAGGGGGAACGATGCGATTGGGAGCTTATCCCTGCGAAATAAAGGAAAATACATTGGCGCAAACGATCTATGCAAATCCTTCTATAAGCGAAAGACACCGTCATCGCTGGGAGTTTAATAATAGTTACCTGGAGCAATTTGAAAAAGCAGGTATGGTAGCCAGCGGTAAGAATCCTGCAACTGGCCTGGTAGAGATCATCGAATTGCCCAAACATCCTTTCTTTATAGGCGTGCAATACCATCCTGAACTCAAAAGCACGGTGGAGAATCCCCAGCCTATTTTCGTCCATTTTGTAAAAGCCGCCAAGGCTTATGCGGAAAAAAGAACGGAAGTGAAAAACCCGTTGTTGCAGAGTGAGATGATCTGAGCCAATTGCCAATTGCTGATTGCCAATTACCTGTTGTGGGAAACCGCTATCTTTGCCGTCTTTAAATTTTTAAGCTGAATGAAGTTTGATCGTAATACCGTCATTGGTTTCCTCATGTTGGCGGCCCTGTTCATCGGTTATTTCTATTATACAAGCGAAGGCCAGCGCAAAGCGCAAAAAGAGGCCAGGGAAAAGTTTGTCAAGGATTCAACCGCCCACGCAGCCACTTTGCCGAAAAAAGATACTGCAATGATGAGAAGAGATTCGATCACCTTCGATTCTCTTAACAAGTTGGCAAAAGCCGGTCAGTTCCAAACTGCGGCAAATGGAAACGAGCAGTTGCTGGTCGCAGAGAACGACCTGATGCGCATCACTTTTAGCAATAAAGGTGGGCAGGTCAGGAAAGTTGAACTAAAGAATTTTAAGGACCAGGATAGCGCCCAGGTTAAATTAGCCGGAAGAGGTTTTGATAAATTCAGCTACACCATTAATACGGGGCCTAATAATACTGCTCAAACAGCAGATCTCTATTTCCAACCGGGCACTGCTATTAAGAACCCAGACGGAAGTACAACAGTTACTTTCATCTTAGGATCAAGAGATACTACATCAAACTCTTCGATCACTCACACATACAAAATCAAAAAGGACGATTACCTTATCGATTTTTCTGCTGAGCTGATAGGTGCGGATAAATTATTGACGCAGGGTAATATGAACCTGACCTGGCAATATACCGTTGCACAGCAGGAGTCAAGCCTCTCATTTGAAAAAGAGAATACACAGATCGGTTATATAGAAGGTGGAAGTTTCGATTACCATACAATTGGCCGTCGCAGTGATGTAAACTTTGATGAAGCTGTTAACTGGATAGGCGTAAGACAACGCTTTTTCTTTTCAACAGTTGTAGCAAAAAACCCAACTTTTGCTTCGGGTAAAATTGAATGGACGCAGCCCGATACTCCCAAAACCATTGCCTTGTCAACTGCGAATATGAAACTGCAGTTGCCTGTAGCTTCTAATGCAAGAGCAGACTTTAATCTTTATTATGGTCCTTCTGACTATCATATCCTGAAAAAGTATGATCAGAAATTTGAAAAGCTGGTAAACCTTGGACAGGGAATGTATGCGTTTGTGCGCCCGCTGAACAAGTTTGTGGTTATGCCAATTTTTGATTTCATGCAGGGCTTTGTCAATAATTATGGACTCGCTATTGCATTGCTGACCTTGTTTATTCGTTTGTTGATCTCCCCGCTCACTTATTCAAGTTATCTCAGTGGTGCCAAGATGAAAGCATTGCGCCCGGAGATCGCCAAACTGAAAGAGAAATATGGTAGCGATCAGCAGCAAATGAGCATGGAGCAAATGAAGTTGTTCCGCGAAGCTGGTGTAAATCCATTGGGGGGATGTATCCCCGCATTATTACAGATACCTATCTTCTTTTCACTCTATACTTTTTTTAATTCAGAGATCGGTTTAAGAGGTACCAGCTTTTTGTGGGCAAAAGATCTTTCCGCTTTTGATGATGTGATCAAGTTTGGCGTAAATGTTCCTCTATTGGGTAATCACCTTAGCTTGTTTACGATCACGGCCGTTCTCACCAGCTTCCTGATATCTGTGTATAGCATGAGCATGACACCGGATCAGAGCAACCCGATCATGAAGTGGTTGCCATATATCTTCCCGGTATTCCTGCTCTTCATTTTTAACCGTATGCCTTCAGCGTTGACCTGGTATTATACCGTTTCAAATATTATTACGCTGGCGCTGCAGTTTGTGATCCAGACCTATATTATTGATCATGATAAGATCCTGGCTAAGATCGAGCAGAACCGGAAAAAGCCAAAGACAAAATCGAAATGGCAGGAACGAATGGAGCAAATGCAGGAGCAGCAAAAGAAGATGAAGGAAATGCAGCAGAAAAATAAACGTTAAGATCTGCGTTAAAATACTCATAAGAAAACCCGCCGTTTCGCTGTAGAAAGGCGGGTTTTCTCTTTACGCAACTAAATGGCTAAATTGGCACGTCTTTTTGTTATCTTATACAGAGCAAACAAAATGAAAAAAATAAACTACTTACTCATTTTACTGTTGTTGATCTCCGGAACCGCAATGTCACAGCGCAGGTTGACAGAAGCTACCATCGCTTATGATATTGTGATTAACACCAACAACAGCGCACCACAGGCGGTTGACCTGCTTGATGGGGCCACAAGTGTTATATACCTGAAAGGTGGTTCAAGCCGTTCGGAAATGATCAGCTCTTTGGGCACTCAATCAACCATTATAGATGGAAAGAGCGGGAACGTAACGGTGTTGAAAGACTACGGTGAGCAGAAGTATATGATCAGCATGACACAAGCGAACTGGAAAGAGTCGAATAAGAAATATGAGGGAGTTACATTCACTTATGTAGAAGAGTTCAAAACGATCGCTGGTTATAATTGTCAGAAAGCT
>DASVNY010000669.1:0-3069 GCA_036383615.1 Chitinophagaceae bacterium | reverse complement strand
ATGAAAACTATCAAAGAGCTTGAAGCGGAATCACAGAAAAAAAAATGCACCCAGATATTTATTGAAACCCCTTACCGCAACAATCAATTGACTGATGCATTGCTAAAAAATTGTAAAAGCTCTACCCTCTTATGTATTGCTGTTGACCTCACCGGCAAAAATGAATGGATAAAAACAAGCTCCATTGCCGAATGGCAACACAACAAACCCGACATTCATAAACGACTCGCAATATTTTTACTCTACGCAGGAGAATAACACTAACAGCTGTTTGAAAAAATTGGTACGGTTATGGTTTTAATAACAAAAAATTTCCGACCCTGAATAGATTAATATTATACATTTGCAGCAAGTTATAATTGAACTGAAAGAGTGGCTAACATTCTAACACATACAAAACAATTCGCCTTTCATGCGCCGATCACCAGCGGAGTTTATTCTGTTGGGTTTGATACATTTACTTTCTCCCGACCACGACGCCGCCCTGTTTGCTGACAGGACGAACCCCTCACCCTGGTCCCTGTCAGTGAAGCAATTCCGACTAACTAATTTTTGGCCTGGTGACCCGTTTATAGCTCAATAGAATTTACAAGTGGACAATCAAAATATCATTATAAGGGTAGCGACCGTTGCTGATAAAGTTTACTCAAAGACCATCACAGATGAAATGGAAGCTTCCGCCGCCGCTCGTGGAACCGGCATTGCAAAACGCAGTCCCGACTACATCGAACAAAAGATAGATGAAGGCAAAGCAGTCATTGCCATTACCGATCAAAATGAATGGGTGGGTTTTTGTTATATCGAAACCTGGAGTCATGGTGAGTATGTAGCCAACAGTGGCCTGATCGTAGCTCCCGCATTCCGGAAAAGCGGTGTGGCAAAATCCATCAAACAAAAAATATTCAATCTTTCGAGAGAAAAATATCCCAATGCAAAAATTTTCGGGCTCACTACCGGTTTAGCCGTGATGAAGATCAATAGTGATTTGGGTTACGAACCGGTCACTTATTCTGAGCTCACGCAGGATGAAGCTTTCTGGGCCGGTTGCAAAAGCTGTGTGAACTATGATATATTAATGAGCAAGGAAAGAAAGAATTGCATGTGCACGGCCATGCTATATGATCCAAAAGATCATTATGAGCCCGAAGAAACAAAAGAATACTTCAAGGAGAATGCAAAGGGCTTTGAACGGTTGCTGCGATTAAAACAATGGAAATTGCTAAGGCCTTTCATTAAAAAAGAAAAGAACGGTGGCGGCAGCAAACCCAAATCATTATTACATTATTTCTTTCATTTATAATTTTCGTTAAGGCATGTCAAAGAAAGTTGTATTAGGTTTTAGCGGTGGATTGGACACAACCTATTGTGTAAAATACCTGGCTGAAGAAAAAGGGTATGAGGTGCACAGTATCATCGTGAACACCGGCGGATTTAGTGAAGATGAACTAAAAAAGATCGAGGCCCATGCGCATAAACTAGGAGTGAAAACGCACAAAACGGTCAATGCTGTTAAAAGCTATTATGATAGCATCATCCGTTTTCTTATTTATGGAAATGTGCTCAAGAATAATACTTATCCTTTGAGTGTGTCTGCAGAGCGATTGAGCCAGGCTTTGCATATAGCCGAACATGCAAAGGAATTGAATGCCGATGCTGTCGCGCATGGCAGTACCGGCGCAGGTAATGACCAGGTTCGCTTTGATATGATCTTTCATATCATGATCCCCGGCGTTGAGATCATCACTCCTATCCGTGATCTTAAATTAAGCCGCGAGCAAGAGATCGCTTATCTCAAAGAAAAAGGTATTGAGATGAATTTTGAGAAAGCACTTTACTCAATCAATAAAGGTTTGTGGGGAACGAGTGTGGGCGGAAAAGAAACATTGTCGTCAAAAGGCATGTTGCCGGAAGATGCGTGGCCTACGCAAATCAGTGAGTCAGGAAGCCAGGAAGTCAAATTGAGTTTTACTAAAGGAGAATTGGTTGCTATTGACGACAAACAGTTCAAACATCCTTCAGAAGCTATTCAGCATTTACAAACTATTGCCGGTCCTTATGGCATTGGCCGTGATATTCATGTTGGCGATACGATCATTGGCATCAAAGGTCGTGTTGGTTTTGAAGCGGCGGCGCCAATGGTGATTTTAAAAGCTCACCATGCATTGGAAAAACATGTATTGAGTAAATGGCAATTGCAATGGAAGGATCAGATAGCTCAATTTTATGGCAACTGGTTACATGAAGGACAAATACTTGATCCTGTGATGAGAGATATTGAAGCGTATCTGGAAAGCAGCCAGCGCAACGTTACCGGTGATGTGTTTGTGCAGTTATTGCCTTATCGTTTCCAGGTGATCGGCATTGAAAGTAAATATGATTTGATGAGCAGCCGTTTTGGAAAATATGGCGAAATGAATACAGGTTTCACCGGTGAAGATGTGAGAGGATTCAGTCGCATATTCGGTAACCAGACAGCTATTTATCATTTGGTAAAAGAAGAAGCTAATGCAAAAGGTTAGAGTGGGTATTATTGGAGGAGCAGGATATACGGGTGGTGAACTCATTCGTTTATTGATTCAGCACCCGGGTATTATTGTTTCCTTTATTCATAGCCGCAGCAATGCGGGCAAACCGGTGCATAGCATTCACCAGGACCTATTAGGTGACACCGAACTGGAATTCACCGATTCATTGAGTAATGATATCGATGTTCTTTTTCTTTGTTTAGGTCATGGCGAATCAAAGAAATTTTTAACCGAGAATACTATTGCAGATAAGGTTAAGATCATTGATTTGGCCAACGATTTTCGGCTAATTCAGAATTCAAAAATCGAAAATCGAAAATTTATTTATGGTTTGCCTGAATTGAACAGGACAGCTATCAAAGAAGCAAACAATATCGCCAACC
Source organism: Chitinophagaceae bacterium (assembly GCA_036383615.1). Classification (GTDB taxonomy): domain Bacteria; phylum Bacteroidota; class Bacteroidia; order Chitinophagales; family Chitinophagaceae; genus CADEDV01. The sequence goes on along the minus strand of DASVNY010000669.1, from coordinate 161 downwards.
CGGGTTGTTTCGCTACTACTATCCAATTAGGATTATTGCCATTGGCAAAAGCCGGCTTACTGGATGAAGTTTATACCACAGGCATAACAGGCTCTACAGGCGCAGGGCAATCGTTGACTCAAACTTCTCATTTTAGCTGGAGAGCCAATAATATCCAGGCC
>DASVNY010000668.1:0-1711 GCA_036383615.1 Chitinophagaceae bacterium | reverse complement strand
AACCATAAGGTTGGTTTGTACGATGATCAACCGGCATTTTTGCTTTGATAGCATTTTCTTCCAATGCTACCCATTCTATCCCGAGGTGTTCGCTCATGGTTCCTTTACCCAATGGATAAAGATGATCGATTGTAAGTGATTTATTGAACCAGATAGCCATAGACTATATTAAATTGTTTTGGCAACTACTTCGGGCAGAAAAGGTGCCGCATTGCCACCATTGCGAATAATATCTCTTACGATCGTTGATGCCACGGAAGTGTATTTAGGTTCGCCGGTCAGAAAAATCGTCTCGATCGTTTTATCGAGCGTACGATTGGCATCTGCGATGGTTTTTTCGTATTCAAAATCGCTTACGTATCGAATGCCACGTAGAATAAAGCGGGCATCAATCTTTTTGCAAAAGTCTATTGTCAGTCCTTCATATACCGCTCCTTCTACTCTTTCTTCATCTTTATAAATTTCCTCTATCCATTGCAAGCGTTGATCAGGGCTGAACATGGGAGCTTTGGCAGCATTCAAACCTATGCCTACAATTATTTTATCGAATAATGGCAGCGCCCTGTTGATGATGTCAACATGTCCAAGTGTAACAGGATCGAAGGTGCCGGGGAAAAGACAGATGCGCATGGATTGCTGATTTTAGGTTTTAGGTTTTGGATTTAATGGCCTGGTGGCAATCAAAAATCCAAAACCAAAAAAAATTAAGCCGTGTTCCGGTTGGCCAGTAAATATAATACTGCCATCCTCACCGCTACACCATTCTCCACTTGTTGTAAAATTATGGATTGCTTGCTGTCTGCAACATCGCTGTCCAGTTCAACGCCACGATTAATAGGACCCGGATGCATTATAACGACCTCCTTGTGTAAGTTATCAAGCAGCTTCCTGCTGATACCATATGCCAGGTTATATTCTCTTAATGAAGAAAACAGCACCTGGTTCTGTCTTTCCAGTTGTATCCTTAACACGTTAGCGACATCACACCATTCCAGTGTTTCTTTCAGATCATAACTAACATTCACTCCTAAAGCCTGGTCAATATATTTTGGTATCAGAGTTGGCGGTCCGCAAACCGTTACTTCGGCTCCCATTTTCTTCAGGAGGTAAATATTGCTTTGCGCCACGCGGCTATGCATGATATCGCCAATAATGGCCACTTTTCTTTTCTCCAGCGAGCCTGTTCTTTCTTTTATAGAAAAGGCATCCAATAAACCTTGTGTAGGATGTTCGTTAATGCCATCGCCGGCATTAATGATAGCTGCAGGAATATGCTGCGCTAAAAAGTGAGGGGCGCCGCTTGCACTGTGACGCATCACTACCATATCCACTTTCATGGAAAGAATATTGTTCACGGTGTCGAGTAATGTTTCGCCTTTGGAGACCGAAGATGCAGAAGCCGTAAAGTTGACCGTATCGGCCGAAAGTCGTTTCTCCGCCAGTTCAAATGATATTCTTGTGCGGGTAGAATTTTCGAAAAAAAGATTTACGATCACTACATCCCTGAGTGAGGGCACCTTTTTAACGGGTCGCTGTAAAACTTCTTTGAACTGCTCTGCTGTTTGTAAAATAAGGGAAATGTCTTGCGGGGTGAGGTCTTTAATGCCGAGCAGATGTCGTGTGGATAGTTGCATTAAAGGGCGAAGTTAGGGGAAGAAAAGGAATTTTCGGTTAGGAATTTGGAATGGGGGATTGGGAAATTTTGAAGTTA
>DASVNY010000667.1:0-2265 GCA_036383615.1 Chitinophagaceae bacterium | reverse complement strand
GAAAATCTGCGGGAAGAAAAATCAAGACTTCACTGAAACACTACCCTTCACCCACCGAACAAAATATAATTTCTTGTTCTCGAAATAATCCAATGTCATCGTTTGGCTGTTGGTCATGACCGGCTGGATGTCAAACTCACGAAAAACATTGAACTCTTTTCTCGTGATGCTGGAGTTAAGATCAGTGGGATATTTCAACAACAATTTACCAAAACGCCAGATGGCTTCATAACCACGCATCACCATATCACTGGGACGGGCAAACATTTTTGTATTGAAATGATTGCTGATGCTGCTGCTCACTGCATCGGTGCGGGTATTAAAAAATGGGGTACAATAAATTATTTCAAGGTCCTTGAATTCGGACCGGCTAAAATCTTTGATACCGTCCCAGGTGGGCATACCCATCAATGTCAGGTTATATGATTTACGGATAGAAGCCAGTTGTGAGGCCAGCCTTCTGCCAAATCCATCATTCAAACTCCCGGCCACGCAAAGCGATTGCCTGTTACTATCCAAATGTGCTGTTAGCTGATTAACAGAAAAACTATCTGGCAGGTCAACATACTGCAGTTTTAACGGGACAGACACTGTTGCTTTCCCAAATTCATCAAATATGTTTTTTATGATATCCTCCATCTGGCCTTTGCGACGAAACACGACCAATGGCTGTGTTGAATAGTATTTCTGCATATAGCGATACATCGCTTCACACTGTGTTTTCAGTGTAGAGTTGAGCATCACATAATAGGGATTGTTCCTTACGCCACCATCATTCGGCAGGTTCACATTGATGACGGGAATATTTCTTTTCAATCCTGCTTCGGCAAAAAAGCGTACCTCGTTGGTACTGCAATGAGCAATGATCAATTGCACACTATCCAGTTCGGTTTTGTTAAGTTGTTCAGCTAAGGATTGCGAAGAAGATCTTGTGTCATAAATAAACACTTCAAGTTTGGCGCCTTCTTTCGATAATGAATCCAATGCGAGTTGCGCGCCTTCATAAAATTCAAGACCGGGTAAAATAAATTCAGGGAACTGGTTCTTCTGATAGCGATAATTGTCCATGCTATCAAAAGCAGAATCAAGATAGATAGGAGCGAAGACTGCGATCCTGGGTTTGGATTGAGCATAGGAAAAGCCTGTCAGCGACAGCAAAATAATAACCGGCAGTATATATTTCAATATCGTGAATGGTGAATGGGCAAAGGTGAAAGCGAGGTTTACAGTGGAATTACTCTTATTGTTCTGAAAATTGCTCATCAATATTTATTTAGATACGATCTGTTACCAATTTATTTCTTTATTACCCGGGCAATAAGTCCTGACAATAATTTAAAACACCTGATCATTGCCTCTCCTAATTTCTGTAAAGTGTCTTTTTGTAAATAAGCAAGATCATTTGCGACATCAAGCGCTGCATCAATTTCAATTACCGATCCTCTTGCTATTTCATAAAATCTTTTTCTTTCCGCTTCTGATCTTCTCGAAGCACCTTCGGCAATGTTGAGATGAACAGATAAGGCGGCTCTTCGTATTTGCGTGATCATCCCAAACTTTTCTTCTGCCGGTAGTGTTTTGGTTAATTTGTAACATTCAAAAACAAATTCACGGGAAACTCCATAAATGTCGAGTTTTTGATGATTGAGTTGAAGGAACATAGTGTTAAGGTTTATTGATGATCTAAATGGATTTCTAAATAAGACCAACCAATATAAAAAACATTCTTCAACTCACCACGCCTTATTCACCACTCACCATTGCCTATTCACTCCACTACTCCCACTCAATCGTAGCCGGTGGTTTACTGCTTATGTCATACACCACCCTGTTGATACCTCTTACATTATTGATGATCTCGGTAGAGATATTGGCCAGGAACTCGTATGGTAAATGCGCCCAGTCTGCGGTCATTCCATCCACACTTGTTACAGCCCTGAGTGCAACCGTAAATTCATAGGTCCTTTCATCACCCATCACACCAACACTTTTTACAGGTAACAGGATGGCGCCGGCCTGCCATACCGTTGCATAAAGATTGTTATCTTTTAAGCCACGGATATAAATATCATCAGCCTGTTGCAACAACTGTACCTTTTCTTCAGTGATCTCTCCTAATATCCTGATTGCTAATCCCGGCCCGGGGAAAGGATGACGATCGATCATTTCAGCGGGAATGCCAAGCTCTCTTCCCACTTTTCTTACTTCATCTTTGAATAAAGAACGCAAAGGTTCTACCAATTCAAGATGCAGGTGCTCTGGTAA
>DASVNY010000666.1:0-2778 GCA_036383615.1 Chitinophagaceae bacterium | reverse complement strand
TGGTTATTTCCTTCCTCCTCCCAGGCCAAGGTTGCATGAGCTGTTTATTAAAAACGCAGCCACACAAGCGGGAGTAAAAGTTATTCCTTCACGACTTTCTATTTTAACAAAGGCAATAGAGAATGATGCGGGTCGTGGCGCCTGTTTTTTCTGCGGACAATGCAATCGTAACTGCAGTATGGCCAAAGCTGATTTTTCTTCGCCTAATGTGCTTATTTATCCCGCTAAAAAAACTGGCAACCTCGATATCATTTCCGATGCGATGGCACGTGAAGTAATGACAAATGCAGAAGGACTGGCAACCGGCGTTTCATATGTTGACAAAACCGACATGATGGAATACCAGGTAGAAGGTCGTGTTGTTGTGCTCGCCGCCAGCGCTTGTGAAAGTGCCAGGCTGATGTTGAATTCAAAATCACAACGTCACCCGAATGGGTTAAGCAATAGCAGCGATGTTGTCGGAAAATATTTGCATGATTCTACCGGCGCAGCCCTGGGTGGTGTATTGCCGGAGTTGTTTGACAGAAAACGCTACAATGAAGACGGAGTTGGCGGGGCACATATTTATTCTCCCTGGTGGCTGGATAATAAAAAGCTCGATTTCCCAAGAGGTTACCACATTGAATATTGGGGAGGGATGAGCCAACCTGCTTATGGTTTTAGCTCGGGCATTGAAAAATTAAATGGCAAATACCTCGTAAAAGGAAAACAAAAAGACGCGGGTGGCTATGGTGCTTCTCTAAAAGAAGATTATCGCTTCTTCTATGGCGCTGGTGTAGGCATGGCTGGTCGTGGTGAAGCGATCCCTTTAGCAACTAATTACTGTGCGATTGATCCGACTGTTGTCGATAAGTACGGGATACCCGTGCTGAAGTTCAATGTAAAATGGAGCGAGCATGAGATCAACCAGGCCAAACACATGAAAGAAACTTTTAAAGAGGTGATGCATAATATGGGCGCTGTTATTACCTGGGGCGGAGATGATGATGAAAAAAACCAATGGGGACTATCTAAACCGGGTGAGATCATTCATGAAGCCGGTACAGTGAGAATGGGTAATGATCCAAAAACTTCTGCCCTGAATAAATGGAGCCAGGCGCATGATTGTAAAAATCTTTTCTGTGTGGATGGTGGTCAGTTTGTGAGCCAGGCTGATAAAAATATCACCTGGACGATACTTGCACTGAGCATGAGAGCAAGTGAGTATATTATTGATGAAATGAAGAAGCAAAATCTATAGAACAGAAGAACAGATGAACAGAAGAACAGAGGGATGTAGAAGGAAGGTTGAAATTTTGAACATTTAAACTAATTAGTTACATGGATCGCAGAAAATCATTAAAATTGATCGCTACCGGGGCCATTGCAGTTCCGGCCGTCGTTGCAGGTTGCAAAACGGGTGAGGACAAACCCAAAACTGATGACCCGAAGTTTACTATTGACCGCAATCCTGATGAATTAAAGCGGGAAAAGGAATTGCTTGCGCAGGAAAAATTCTTTACTGATCATGAAATGGCAACGATCACCATACTTGGCGATATTATCATTCCTAAAGATGATGTAAGTGGCAGTGCTTCCGATGCAAAAGTGCCTGAGTTTATAGAATTCATTGTAAAAGATATGCCCACGCACCAGGTGCCCATGCGGGGTGGTTTACGCTGGCTCGACATACAATGCCTGAAACGCTATGAAAAAGCATTTAAAGATTGTGATGCTAAACAGCAGATAGAAATGGTAGATCTTATTGCTTACCCCGACAGGGCAAAAGACAAACCTGAACTAAAACCGGGCGTTGCTTTTTTCAGCTTGATACGTAACCTGACCGCCTCCGGTTTTTATACATCCGAGATCGGCGTGAAAGATGTTGGTTATGCTGGCAACGCTCCTACTCAATGGAACGGTGTTCCGGCGGATGTATTGAAACAATACAACAAGGCCTACACCGAAAAGGAACTAAAAGAATGTGTGAGTTTTGATAAGCCTGCTTAACGGAACAATTACTCACTCAATATTTTTCTCAGGTAAAATTGCACAAAGGAATCCATTGAATCTGCTTTCTTCGCATTGTCCTTATAGTTCAGCGGTTTGATGATATAACCGGAAATACCCAGTTGTTCAGTAGTATTGCGATCAACCATCTCTGCCGAAGTGGTCATGATGAAGACTTTAATGTTCTTTAGCTGTTCATGACTTCTTATCTCTTTTAAAAACTCAATACCCCCCATCTTTGGCATATTAAGATCAAGCAGTATCACATCCGGCATGATGATCTCTCCCGGGCCAGTCAGCATCATTAATGCTTCTTTGCCATTATAAGCTGTAAAAAGCTCATAGTGATCTTCAAATTCTTTCATCGTTCGCTGAAAGCTGATCACATCCAGCTCGTCATCTTCCACCAATAGTATTTTATTTTTTTTCATTTCAATTATTATTGATCAATGGCCAGGTAAAAACAAATTCCGTCCCTTTCCCCAATGCCGAGTTTACCGTGATACTGCAATGTTGATCATCCAGTATTTTTTTCACGATCGCCAGCCCAATACCTGTGCTTTCTTTTTCATTTCGTTCACGAAGCGTTTGAAATATCTCGAATATTCTTTTATGGTATTCCGGGTCTATCCCAATTCCATTGTCTTTTACAGTGAACCGGCAGTAGTTGGGCAATTGCAGGCAACTAATACTTATGTACCCATCTTCCCGGGGAGTGTATTTTACTGCGTTGCTGATCAGGTTGGTGAATACCTGTTCCAGTTTTACCCGTTCGGAATAAATGACCGG
>DASVNY010000665.1:0-4944 GCA_036383615.1 Chitinophagaceae bacterium | reverse complement strand
GAGCCAAAGCTCATAGCACCTGTTGCAAAACGTTTATAGATATTTTCTGCAGGCTCCACTTCATCAATTGAAATGGAAGGTTTGTTCTTTGTGAATTGAAATAAGCTTCTTAGTGTACAGGCTTTCTCGCTCTGGTCATTCACCAGCTTTGAATACTTCTTGAAAGTAGTATAGTCATTCGTCTTAGTAGCATGTTGTAATAAATGAATCGTTTGCGGATTGAATAAGTGAAACTCTCCTTTACGTTTCCATTGATAAATACCACCAACTGGCAAGCGCTCAACCGGGATATCTTTTTTTCTGAAAGCGAAATAATGTTTGGCTAAAACTTCCTTTGCAATTTCGTCCACTCCCATGCCTTCGATCCTTGAAGTGGCGCCTGTGAAATATTTATCAACAACATCTTTGTTTAACCCGAGTATTTCGAATATCTGGGCTCCCTGGTAAGATTGTAAGGTGGAGATACCCATCTTTGAAAAAACTTTCAACAATCCATCATTGACGGCCTTGATATAATTCTTCTTCAACTCATCTTCCTGCAAAGAAGTTTGCAGCTTACCTGTTTCCTTAAGATCACGAATGGAAGAAAGCGCTAAATAAGGATTGATAGCAGTGGCACCAAAACCAACCAAACACGCAAAGTGATGAACCTCCCATACATCACCTGCTTCCACGATAATTCCAACCTGTCCTCTCATTCCTTTGCGAATAAGATGATGATGGATCGCTGCGGTAGAAAGTAAAGAGGGAATAGGAGCATGGTTAGAATCAATGGCCCTGTCCTGCAGTATCAAAACTTTGAATCCATCTTCTACCGCATGAACAGCATAATCACAAATTCTATCAAGTCCTTTTTTCAGTGAGCCGGGTTTGCCATCAGCCCTGAAATAACATTGAATTGTTTTTGACTGGAACAAACCTGTATCAATACTCCTGATCTTTTCCAATTCATGATTGGTAAGAACAGGTTGTTTCAACGCCACATTATGACAGGTTAGCGGTTCTTCCAAAAGAAGATTACCATTATTACCAACAAAGGTTGCCAATGACATCACCAATCGTTCACGAATAGGATCGATGGGCGGATTGGTAACCTGTGCGAAGAGTTGTTTAAAATAATGACTGAGGTGCTGCGGTTGATCACTAAGAATCGCTAATGGCACATCTGTTCCCATTGAGCCGACAGGTTCTTTCCCTTCAACTGCCATGGGTGAAATGATGGTATCCAAATCTTCAGTTGAATAGCCAAATGCTTTTTGATATTTGAATACCTGCTCATGCTCCAGGTGAGTGAACATCACTCTTGGATCCGGCAATTCTTCTAACCTGATCTTGTATTTATTCAACCATTCACCATATGGTTTTTGTGAGCAGATCTCTTTTTTCAATTCTTCATCACTGATGATCTTTCCTTTTTCCATATCAACAATGAACATCTTTCCGGGTTGCAATCTTCCTTTCTCAATGATGATAGAAGGATCAACAGGCAGCACACCGGTTTCTGATGCCATGATCACACGGTCATCATTAGTGACACAATATCTCGATGGACGAAGACCATTCCTGTCCAATGTGGCGCCAATTATTTTTCCATAAGTGAATGAAATAGAAGCGGGCCCATCCCATGGTTCCATAAACGAAGAGTGAAACTCATAGAAAGCTTTTTTCACCGGGTCCATATCTTCATTGCCATCCCATGCCTCGGGTATCAACATCATCATCACATGTGGTAATGAACGACCGGTAAGTGTGAGCAATTCGATAACATTATCGAGGCAGGCGGAATCACTTTGTTCTTCAGCAACGATCGGCAACAACATATCCATTTCTTCCTTGCTGAAATAAGGAGTAGTAAAACCTTTTTCTCCGGCTTTGAGCCAGTTCAGGTTTCCCTGCAATGTATTGATCTCGCCATTGTGTGCGATATAGCGGAATGGTTGCGCCAGTTTCCAGGAAGGAAAAGTGTTGGTCGCAAATCTTGAATGCACCAGGCCAAATGCACTGACCACTCTTTTGTTGCTAAGATCAGGGAAGTAGCCACGAACCTGTAAGCTTGTCAATTGCCCTTTATAGACAATTGTTTTATGTGAAAGTGATGCAACATAAAAGCCGATATTATCTTTTCTGACAGTATTGTTGATTGTATGTGAAGCATGATTACGAAGAATAAATAATTTTCTTTCAAAATCGTCTGCGTTCGAAATATGATCAGGACGGGCAATAAATACCTGCTCGATCTCCGGTTCAACACTTAAAGCAGTAGGACCTATGCCGGTTGTATTGGTTGGCACTTTGCGCCAGGCTAATATTTCTAACCCTAACTTCTCTGCAGTGCGGCTGAAGATATCACGACATTCTTCTCTCAATCTTATTTCTTTTGGAAAAAAGATCATACCCACTCCATACTTTCCATAAGCAGGTAAATGTGTGCCGAGTTTCAGGCATTCATCAAAAAAGAATTCATGTGGTAATTGTAACATGATGCCGGCACCATCACCGGTATTGTTTTCACAACCACAGGCGCCACGATGCTCCATGTTTTCCAACACGGTTAATGCATCAGAAATATGCTGATGTGATTTATGCCCTTTGATATTGGCGACAAAGCCAATGCCGCATGCGTCATGTTCAAAAGAAGGATGATATAAACCCTGGTTGCTTGCCATAATTAGAATAGCAGGTTGAATAAATTATAAAAAAGTCCAGCCACAGCTGAACGAATAGCAAGCAATGTGTGTAAAATACTAAATATTCATGGGATAAGCCGCAGTAGTTATTAGATATTTTCCACAAATCTAATAGACTAATGAATGTTTGTGATCGGAAAGGTTTTTTGGTGCTATACTACATAGCCAAACAACGTATCGTTCTTGTTCAGCTCGGTATAATTGATATGATATTTCTTCATATTGATGAGAAGAAGATCATAGTCTTCACGATTCTTCAATTCAATGCCTATCAGTGCCGGGCCACTTTCTTTATTGGTCTTTTGCATGTACTCAAACCGGGTAATATCATCCGACGGGCCGAGCACATAATTGACAAATTCCTTCAATGCGCCGGGACGTTGAGCAAAATTGACCAGGAAATAATGTTTGAGACCTTCATACTGTAAACTTCTTTCTTTGATCTCGGGCATCCGGTCAATATCATTGTTGCTACCGCTTACAATACAGACCACATTTTTTCCTTTAATCTCTTCGGCGAAGTCATCGAGTGCCGCCACGCTTAGCGCACCAGCAGGTTCTACAACAATAGCATCTTCGTTGTAAAGTTTTAAAATAGTTGAACAAACTTTACCCTCAGCAACAAGGTGCATATCATCCAATACATCTTTACAAATAGAAAAAGTAAGATCGCCGACTCTTTTTACAGCAGCGCCATCAATAAAACGGTCAATGCTTTCTAAAGTAATGGGCTCACCTTTTTTCAATGCTTCAAACATAGAAGGTGCGCCTTCTGGTTCGAGACCAATGATCTTTGTCTTGGGTGAATAGGTTTTGAAATAAGAACCTACTCCAGCACTCAATCCACCACCACCAACAGGAACAAAAAGAAAATCGATATCTGAAAGCTCTTCAAGAATTTCGACCCCGACAGTTCCCTGCCCTTCGATGATACGGGGATCATCAAAGGGCGGGATGAATGTCATCTGGTTTTCTTCTGTATATTTTTTTGCTGCAATTGCGCAATCATCAAATGTGTCGCCTGATAAAACGATCTCGATATTTCCTTCCCCAAACATATTTGTCTGGTTGATCTTTTGTTTGGGAGTTATCACGGGCATAAATACTACACCGTGTACACCGAGCCTTTTGCAACTATAAGCAAATCCTTGTGCATGATTGCCCGCACTTGCGCAAACAAGACCTCTTTGTAATTCTTCTGCCGACAAGCTGCTCATCATATTATAAGCTCCCCGCAATTTATAAGAACGAACCACCTGCAGATCTTCTCTCTTCAAATAGACATTGCATCCATATCGTTTTGATAAATGATGGTTGAATGTCAATGGCGTTCTTGTCACCACCTTTTTTAAGCGAAGACTTGCTGCCGAAAAATCAAGATGGACAGTATCGTTTATTACTTTCTTCATACGAGGTATTGCTTTCCTTCGGCATTTGTATGCTGTACCAGCTTGCTGAATACATCTTTTGTAGAATCATGAGTTGTATCTTTTGCAGCCTTTGGCTGGTTTTCTGGTCTCAGGCTTCTTACTGTTTTACCTGACTGCCATAATTCGCTTTCGCGCAACTCTTTTAATTCTTCTTCCAGTTTTTCCCTGTAGTCAGCCTTGCTGTTGCTATCGATGGAGCGTTGTGATTCTTTTCCTGCGGCAACACTGTCATACAATTCATTGAATACAGGAGCGGTTGCATCACGGAATTTTTTCCACCAATCCAATGCGCCGCGCTGTGCAGTTGTTGAGCAATTGGCATACATCCAATCCATTCCATTTTCAGCTACCAATGGCATTAATGATTGTGTCAGTTCTTCAACTGTTTCATTGAAGGCTTCGGAAGGAGAGTGGCCTCTTTCACGCAGCACCTGGTATTGCGCGGCAAAGATTCCCTGTATGGCGCCCATCAGCGTTCCTCTTTCACCGGTGAGATCGCTATATACTTCTTTCTTGAAATCGGTTTCAAACAAATAGCCGCTACCAACCGCAATACCCAAAGCGATCACTCTTTCAAATGCTTTGCCTGTTGCATCCTGGTAAATAGCATAAGAGCTATTCAATCCACGACCTTGCAGGAACATTCTTCTCAGTGAAGTGCCTGAACCTTTTGGCGCTACTAAGAATACATCTACATCTTTTGGCGGAACGATGCCTGTTTGTTCATTGAAAGTGATGCCAAAGCCATGCGAAAAATACAATGCTTTACCGGGCGTAAGATGTTTCTGCACTGTTGGCCATAATGCTATTTGCGCGGCATCACTAAG
>DASVNY010000664.1:0-4806 GCA_036383615.1 Chitinophagaceae bacterium | reverse complement strand
TTAAAAAACGAACGGGGTGTTTTTTCATATTGGTGACCTGCTCACTCTTTCCACCTTCAAGGTTCATCTTATGAATATTGAATGATCCGCTTTCTTCGCTCAGGTAATAAAATGCTTTATCATTATCAGTAAATACGGGGCTACGGTCTTCGCCATTAAAGCTGGTGATCTTGTTATGCAACCCTGTTTTGAAATTATAAACACAGATATCTCTTGTAATAGCGGAGGTATGATGTTTTCTCCATGTGTTCTCTCCGCCTTTTTTATTTTGATAGATCAACAAGCTTCCATCCTTGCTATACTTAACATCTTCGGCCGGGCTGCTCAACACCTGTATAACCCTGCCTCCATTTACCGGCACATTATACAATTCAGGTTGTGAACCGGTGGGATAAAGACGGTTGCTGGCAAGATCCACTCTTACGCCACCAAATAAGACCGCTTTATCATCAGGGCTAAAGTCATAGGGGTATTCATTGGCTGAATGATAAGTGAGTCGTTTTGCTTCGCCGCCTTCGGCAGAAATAACGTAAATATCAAAATTGCCGTAGCGATCGCTGGCAAAGGCGATGCTTTTACCATCATGGCTCCACACCGGCATAAAATCATGCGCTTCATGAATGGTCAGTGCAGTGGCCGTTCCACCAGTGGCAGGCACTTTATACAGGTCGCCTTTATAGGTGAACACAATCGTTTTGCCATCCGGGGAGATAGACGGGTAGCGCAGCCAGTTGGGATCGTTTTGACCAAAAAGATTTGCAGCAGTTGTGAATAACAACAGGGATAAAAGCAGCTTATTCATAAAAGAAGTTTTGATAGAACTAAAGGTAGCCGCTTTGCCAATACTGAGCAAACCGCTCATCAGGGTAGATGCAAAATTCAGGACACGGATGACAGGGATCGAACGGATGAACACAGATTTTTAATAACCCTACTGTTCAAGATTATCTGTGTCATCGTCCAACATCTTCTGAACCGCTCTGTTTTATCCCTGCGTTTATTTTTTGCTAAAGCTTCGGGCAGCTCTTTTTAAATGAGCGTTTTCCATGTATAATTGTTTTTCTTTGCGCACCATGAACCGACGGGCTAAAAAAAGGATCATCCGCACAGTGTTTTTATTCATCTCTCTTGTTATTATTGGCACGGGCGCCTGGATGATCTATCAGCGAATTCTTTATAACAAAGCTAAATTTACCCGCTATCCCGAATTTGGCATTGCAATGCCCGAAGCATACGATATTCATGGTATAGACGTATCACGCTACCAGCATATAATAGCCTGGGAAGAAGTAAAAGCAATGAAGGTGAAAAATATCAGTGTTGGTTTCGCCTTTATAAAAGCTACGGAAGGCATAGCGAATACCGACCAGCATTTCAGGCGCAACTGGAAAAAAGCAAAGGACAATGATATCGCGAGAGGAGCTTATCATTTCTTTATCGCATCAAAGGATGGCCGCATGCAGGCTGAAAATTTTATTGACAGGGTGAAATTACAAACGGGTGATCTGCCCCCGGTACTCGATATCGAACAATTAAATGGCACAGCCCCGGCACTAATAAGGCAGGAAGCAAAAGAGTGGCTCGAAATAGTAGAAAACTATTATGGCGTGCGACCCATCATTTATACCAATGTTGACTTTTATAATCGCTACCTCGGTAAGGATTTTGACAAATACCCTCTTTGGGTGGCCCACTATTACCAATCACACCAGCCCCGCATCAGCCGCAACTGGGCCTTTTGGCAACATAGCGATGAAGGAAGAGTGAATGGGATCACAAGTGCTGTTGACTTTAATGTTTTCAGTGGTGATTCGATCGAGTTCAGTAAGCTGCTGATCAAATAGTTTTTCAGTTGTCAGCTTTTTTAGAAAAGGGTTTTCGAATATTTAAGGACTACGAACTTCGGGTATTTGTAATTTCTCTTTCCAATAAATTATATCTGAATCCTTGTATGTACTAACCCAATCTTCTCTTCTTTTAATCACGATAAATATGGTCGCATCACGTTCATATAACTCATACAATAATAAATTTGCGATCCAATCCGAATTATCATCGTTCAAAAGCGCTAACCATTCTTTAGTTGAAATTTGCCTACTTTGATTTTTGCAATCTTTCGAAATTGAAAGGCGGACCAAATTTTTAGGATCTACAACTATCGTTGAATCAGAAAACACCGGTGAACTGCGAAACATAGTATATGAAATCTTAGCATTATTTTTTAAACACGAGCGAATTTCAGTCTGTGCTTTAGCAGCTACAATTTGAAAGAGTAATGATGTAAAAAGTAACGTTCTCATAAGTAATCAAATAACTGATTTTATCTCATCACTCATGTATCTATTTATAAGTAACAAATCTTTTTTCTTGTCTCTCAAAATACTCTTTATTATCAAAAGTAGATTCTACATATCTCGGAAATGCGGAAGAGCTTGAAACAGGAAAATACTCCTTTGTTATAAAACTATACCCGACTCCAGGCAAATAAATTTGAGCGGGAGCATAAACATCTTCGATACTATCCTTAAAAAAGTTAAAATAATAAACTATTGTATCCTTTCTGTTTCTATTTTCTTCATCGACGAGTCTTCCTCTCTCAACCACTTCCCGCGACCTGTCTCGCCCTGCACGCCGTACTATTCAAAGATTCTACATGGCGGACACGTCGCTTTGCAGAGTTTACCTCCCTTTCCCTTGTTCGTCGCCGAGTCGGGCCGCTAAATTCATTAAAATGCAAATACTGCCGGCCAGACATCGGCTGAGAAGCGTTACAGGGGGTGAGACTCTTGGGAGGAAGAAAAATTTTGTTTATCTGAGATCAAATTCATCTTTTGCAATTTCAAAAATCCGATTAATCTCTTTATTTTTTTTAGTATAATAGATTCCAATACTTCCTGAATGGTGAAAATAAAAGAAAAAATCATTTTTCTCATCATAGAAGATAGGACTAAACGGTGCTAATTGACTAACAATACATTTTAATACTATGTGTAAAAATTTATCCCAATTCAAGCATTCGCAACTTCCGGAATATTCAATCTCGACACCAGCAACCTTAAGCATAGTAATATATTCCCTCGTTTCATCTGACTTACCTTCTAAATCATAATCGTAGGTATCTTTTGATGCATTCCATGTATCTAAGCAAAAATCTCCCCAAGCGTCATTATAAACATAGATGCCTTTGCCTCCATTAAACAAAGTGTAAAATAAAATAATTAACTCCTCAACCAAATCTTCATTTTTGATTAAGTATATTTCCTTCTTGCCCGCTTTGCTTTCAGAATATAAATCCAAGTTTACCCAATCGAAAGGGAAATTATTGTGAGTTATCTTGTTTATGATTTTCATGGACATCATTTTGATGTACTTAGTTGTCCCCCGCTCTCCGTAGTCTTCCTGCTTTCAACCAACCGCATTTCAATCAACCTCTTCGAACGCTCTGCTGATGTCTCTGACTCAGCAGCAACTTTAGTTCACCAACAACAACGGACCAGTAAACCACCAACTATATAAAGCTGATCTTTAGCAACCCACATTGCTTTTCGAAATGATAATCTCTTGCACTGCTATAAAGATAATGCTCTGGTCTTTCAACTATACCTGCTTCAACCGGATTATTATGAATATAGTTTAGTTTTTGCACCGTAAATCCACTACTATAACATTCCTTGGGCTGACTATCCTGTCTCCAAAACTGGTATTCTTTGTTTCGGCTATTTGACGCTCCTGCTTTTCTGAAAATATCCAACATCCAATCTCTCCGGCTCTCATGCTTATTGCCTGCAATCGCGTCAATGATCTGGCTACTCGTATATTTTTTGAAGTCCCGCAAAAATTCTGATAGCAACCCTTCCTGTGATGAAGCCAGCAGGTGAAGATGGTTTGTCATCAAACAGCACCCATGCAACAATAATCCTTTTTCCTGCTGGCAATATGCAAGACTATCCACTACTATATCACGGTAAGCTTTCCTGGAAAATACATCCACCCATTCTACCACCGCGAAACTTAAAAAGTGTATCTCGGTCTTGTTCCTGATCCTATATCCTCCGCTATCCATTTTTAATGGAAGATAGACCGCACTGATTTAGAAGCCATGGTGAAAAACACATTTAGACATGTTTTTTCATCATAGTTTCATCAGCCGGCTGAAAGCAGGAATAAGATTAAAGAAGAACCTCACTGGGCCGTTATTGACAGCCTCTTAAAGTTGCTGCTGAGTCAGAGACATCAGCAGAGCGTTCGAAGAGTTTTATAGAATTTAAACAGCCTGAAAGCAGGAAGACTACAAAGAGCTGGGGGATCTTAATGGATTGACTGTGTTATTAGGAGTATCATTACTCTTTCACCAACTATTCACCATCATTTAAACTTTTTCCTGGAAAGTAATTTATTTATTAAAAAAAATAAACAGCATTCGACACTTTTTCGGCTTCACCATTCTTTCCACTTACGGAGTCATCTAAATTGTATTTAAGGTAGAAAACAGCCTTATATCGCTTTCCAGTCTTGTAACAAAGCCCTGGCAAAATTACCCTTAATGTCAGGCTGTCTCCGGGCGCTAATTTCCTTTGCCTTGGTATTGGATCTCCATTATAAAAGTAATCACAGTCAACAGCTTTATTTTTTCTAAATACTGAATACCCTATTTGATTTATACTATGAGTTCCAAACCTTTCAAGAAAACTTGAACCGGGAATGATAATACTTGAGGTCCCCTTATTTTCAATATGCAGGATAAATGCTTTGGTATTTCCTTGCAGGGTTGTATCAAAGTATTGGGCTTTAAATTCAATGTTTTGA
>DASVNY010000663.1:0-2406 GCA_036383615.1 Chitinophagaceae bacterium | reverse complement strand
CGTTCTTGCCCGAACTCTTTCTAATGCCAGTTGAATTTGTGATTCTCTTGCCTGTTCTTCTGCTTTTTTAACATCCATATACCTGCGGTATGCCAGGTCAAACACATTACGAAATCGTTTCAGCAGCTCCAGGTTATCTTTTGAAATGGGACTGAAGGTGGAAAGACCCAATGCACCCACCCCGGTAGAATAGAAATAATAATAAAGCGCGGAAATTTTATTGAGCCGCGGATCATTGTATTCTCCGCTGTCTTTTCTTCGCTTTTTCCAGCTTTTTAATTCGTCTTTGGCTATGACCAGTTTCGCGAAAGCATCTTTTGCTTTTCGTACCCTTTTCTGAAACCTGTCAAAAGCCGGATGACTGTTATAATCCAACCGGGCAAAATGCCCCCCGGCAAAATCAGAGTAGTCATAATCCAATAGTTGCTGTTGTTCATCATCCCAAAAATTGATCAGTGCATTTCGCAGATCTTTGAGCCCGAGTAGTGATAGTTCGGTAAAAACTGCCTGGCAGATACGTAACACATCAGCCTCTTTACTCATACTCATCGCAACAGCTCTTACTCTTTCCAGGGATGCTTCCACTTCCAGCTCACGATTCTTTTCTTCCAGTTCAACCGTTCTTCTTTTAATGGCTTCGCGTAGTTGAAGATTTTCCTTTTCTATTTTTTTGGCAGCGACCTGCTCTCCCTCTTCTGCTTTGCTATCAGGAAAAGAAGCATGCTGGTGAATAAGTTTCCAGCCAGTTTTGCTTTGCTGAAGAATAGCAGTGATCCTGCTGTGTGCGTAGAATCTCCATTTTTTATCAATCAGGAGGTACAGATCGCATTGCTCTTTGAGAATAATAACATCATCTGCCGGTTGCAGGCTGATATTTCTTTTGCGAAACTGTGCCTTGCCTGTCATCTGGTCGGCCGTAGTTTTATAGAACCTGACCGCTTCTTTTTTATTCTTAAATACTTCGCTGACAGCCGTTCCAAAAACACTGACATTATCATCCAGCAGGGAAGCAAATGTTTTCATATCTCCCTTGAGATATGCCTCCCAATAAGTTTGATAAGCTTTAAGAATCGCGGTGCGCAGTTTAGTGGTCAGTTTCATCAGCTATATGTCGGAATGGTGGTGGTGAAGCAACTTCTCCTATTGTCAGCACTCTTTCTCCAGCACAGATACGATCCTTGCATAAAACTCCCTGGCACGTTGTGGTGTGCTGCCAATGCATACCACCCCTAATTTTCCATGTTGTGATAAAGCGCCAATAAGATGGAACATCACTCCTTCCTGTGAAGTGCCGTCATAATGCAGGTCATTCATCATGGCAATATCTATCAGGTCATGCGGGCTCAGCCCTTTGTATTGATCGCTTCGAAGATTGTCTGAGCAGAAATAATAGCGAACAAGATTTTCTTTGGCGGTATAATACATTCCTTCATCGGCATTATACACTCCATCGGTAAGGAATTGTAGCATGAGGAAAGGATGCGTGGTGCCTCCTTTTCTCAAATTTATTTCTATTGGATAATGTTTCCACTCGTTATCATTCTTCACAGAAATAAAATCAACAGCAAATCTTCCCAATACCCCTTTATTTTTTAATGCCTCTGCTACTTTTTTACCCATTACGCCCAACTCAACTGCATAGGAAGATGAAGCAGGAAAATGTGCCCCGATATAAACCTGGCCACTTTCTCCTCCCAATTCCTGGTCATGTGTAGAAATGATATCGCAATTACCGATTGGTGTAACGCGGCATTGAACCGATGGTGATTCTTTATGCTCTCCTTCAAGAAATTCTTCCACGATGCCGCCCATGCTATAATATTTCTCGAGAAACATTACATAGGAAAGATCGGTTGCTACCAGTTTTATATTCTCCCGGAGATTTTCCGCCCCCCATTGTCTCAGGTCAGCAGCATTTTCAGAACCGTTATATGAAAAGATCGCGTTCCCGTCGCCAGAAAAACCATCATTGACTTTTACCACTGCTTTTCGCAATGCAGGGTTATTTGTTTTTAATGTTGTCAGCGCATCAATGATATCATCTTCGGTGCGCAGATCTTCTATGCCGGGCGGAACATTTAAGCCGCATTCCCTGAAAATTTTCCTCCCATTGCTTTTACTTCCCAATTCATACAGGTCGGGATCGCAACCATAAATAGGTATTTGTAATTGCACAGCCAGCGATCGTTCCAGCTCTGTTACATTAAAGCATGACATGTGCACCTCATGATCGGGACGGATACATTCTTTGATCCGGTTTACCAACCGGGGGCGATCCAGTATTTTTTGTGTCAATGGCGTGGGCGAAGAATCATGACAACTTAAAAGTGTAAGTCTTTTTAATGCATGGTAACCCGTGATACCCGGCAACAAATGCAAATAATAATCAACAATGACCGGGTCAAT
>DASVNY010000662.1:0-2236 GCA_036383615.1 Chitinophagaceae bacterium | reverse complement strand
GTTTGACTTCCCGGTTCGCAGGCTCACGGCAGTACTATTGGGACGAAAACCTGTTTGCCTGGCAATGGTTTCAATAGAACGGGCCACTTCATCACTTATCCTTCTTTCTTTTGCCTTCCCATTAATAACGCCCGACACAGTCGAGGGTGCTACCCCCGCCTGCCTGGCAATATCTTTTATGGAAACCTTTTTCATTTCTTATTTACAAGCAAACATTAAGTTATCAGTTCAACACATTCTCTTTTGCAAAAAACCGGCTCGCTCCTCCAATCAGGGCCGCATCTTCCCAAAGGCCGGCAGTTTTTACATCAACTTTTATTCCTTCCGCTGCGAAATAATCACCAAGCGACGAGGAGAATAAAGAATATGATTTTGCAATATTTCCCCCCAATACTACCATTTCCAAATTATTCATTGTTACCCTAGGTAACAAAAAAGCTCCCAGGTTAATGCCAAACTCAATAAATATACTTTCTGCACAACTGTCTTCTCTTCCGATCATTGCCAGTTGCTTGACATCTTTTATTTCATTACCGGTTAACTCCGTATATCGCCTGAGAAACCACCTGGCCGATAAATATTCCTCTGCAATTGAATCTTTAAAATTACTGCGCCACAGGTCTGCATCTTTCACCTCGCCGTTTATGGCAATAGCGCTTCCCAGCCCTGTTCCAATAGTAAGTCCTATCAAACGGCTACATCCACTTCCTGCACCACCAACAACCTCACCTCTAAGATAGCATTCGGCATCGTTTGTAAAAGCAATATTGTCTTCATCAATGCCTAATCGTTCTGCCAGCTCATTTTTTATATTCAGGCCATATAGTTTATCAAATTTCTTTTGGCCCTGAATAAAAGAAATTCCCCGTTCATAGTCAAACGGCCCCGGCATAGCCACTCCCACTTCACTAACCGGCTTCCCAACCTCAGCAAAGCTTTTTTTAATTAATGACGACCATTGATCAAGTAAACTCCCCGCATCCGCCGAAGCATCAATATCCCTGCGCTTCCGGGTGCATTCTATCACCCTTTTCGTTACAGGTTCCACCAATGCAACAGTAATATGCGATCCTCCTATATCAACCCCCGCTACCAGCTTTCTATCCATGTAATATCTTTTAACTTTCTTAGCAATCTATCCCTTCAATCATTTTGTATAAATATCCACTCCTGATCCGTTTAAAAAACAATCGTGTGAAATGAAGTATCCTTTCACTTCTCTACCATCCACAACAATCTTATCCAGTTTCCTCCCTGTACCTTGTTTTCTTATCAACAATGTTTTCCCGTTTGTTTGCCGCCACTGCACTTCATCAAAAACAGGTACAGTAACTATATAAGAAGGATCTGTTGCTGAAAAAGTATATAACCCCAACGCATTCCATACATACCAGGCCGACATTTCTCCTGCATCATCCATACCACTAAGACCAAGCTGCTTTTTGCCTATGCCATATAACCTGTTCATGATAGTGTCAATGATTCGCTGTGATTTTTCCGGTTTGCCTATAAAATAGTATGCATAAGGAGCTTCATGATCAGGCTGGTTGCCGTGACAATATTGACCGATCATACTTTCTACATTCCTTGCTATATAGGAAGGGTTCCAGGGAACAGTAAAAAACGAGTCCAGCTTTTTTTCAAACCTTTCTTTCCCTCCATAGAGTTCAATCAGTCCCTGCATATCGTGAGGAACATAGAAAGAAAGCTGCCATGCGTTCGCCTCCCGGTACATATATTCATAATAAGGATATTGAGGATCGAAATTTTTGATCCATTCACCATTACCCAACCTGCCTCTCATAAAAGTGCTGGCAGTATCAAAAACGTTCCTGTAATTTTTAGCTCTTTGCATGAACAGGCGATAGTTCTGTGAATCACCCAACGATCTTGCCAACTGTGCTACCGAGTAATCATCATAAGCATATTCCAGTGTTTTTGAAACAGCCGCTTTTGCTTTTGTTTCAACAACCGGGGCAGCAATATCCTGTTCACTGATATATCCCTTTTGCATATACTCACTGATAAAGGGCCTTGTACCTCCTTCGATAGTAGCATTCCTCAATAAGAGTTTGTAGGTGCCTTCGATATCAAAATCTTTTATACCCCGGAGATAGGCGCCCGTTATAGAAGAGGCGGCATGATCCCCATGAAAGAAAGTAGGAATAAATCCTTTTTTATCTCCCATATCTTTCATCGATTTGATCACATCCAATGCAACATCAGGTGATAGGAT
>DASVNY010000661.1:0-3139 GCA_036383615.1 Chitinophagaceae bacterium | reverse complement strand
ACCTTCTCCGCGGATATATTTTACTACTTCATTGAGGTTAACAATATAAGAATGATGCACCCTGACGAAAGAATGAAAATCTTTGAGATGCTCTTCCATTTCTTTAAGACTTCTTGAAGCAATTATCTTACTCTTATTTTTCAAAAAGAGATGTGTGTAGTTGTCGTCAGCTTCGCAGCGCACCACTTCTTCGGCAGGTATCAGTTCAAAACCTTCTGTGGTGGGAACGGCAATTTTTGTAAAACGGCTTTCTTTATGCTGTAGCTGGTCCATCAGCATTCGCAATTGTTCATTGCTGGGCGGGTTCTTTTTTCTTTCTACCTTATGAACAGCTGCGATCAGTTCTTTGGGGTCAACCGGTTTAAGCAAATAATCCAATGCGCTAAAACGGATCGCTTTGATGGCATATTGATCATAGCTGGTAGTGAATATCACGGAGAAAGGTATCTGGTCAAATTGTTCCAATAGTTCAAATCCATTCATCACCGGCATTTCGATGTCCAAAAAAACCAGGTCGGGTTTTATTTTGTCAATAGCTTCCAACGCTTTTTTCGCGGATGAACATTTCTCCATCACTTTTACTTCAGGACAATATTCTCCCAATAAAATGTTCAGGGTCTCTAAACCATGTAACTCATCATCAACCAGGATCGCTTTAATCATATATTACTGGTATTTTAATGATCACTTCTGTTCCTGCAGCGCTTCCGTCTGTTTTTTCAAGATCATTGATCACAACCGGCGATTCTTTTGATGCTGAACGTTGCAACATGGCAATCCTGTCAGCCGTGATCTTTAATCCCATTGATTTGTGTTTGGTAGCGGATTTACTTGTCATAGTGGCCGACTGTTTGCGACCAATTCCATCATCCTTGATGCTGAATATTAAATGATCGCCTTCCTGCCTGATGTCAATTTCCAAGAAGCCTTTTTCTTCTTTATGCATTAACCCATGCCAGATCGCGTTTTCAGCGAAAGGTTGAATGATAAGCGGCGGCACTTTCAGTATTTCAATATCCAGGTCTTTTGGCACTGCTATTTTGTAGTCAAACCGGTTATCAAAACGCAATGCTTCCAGCTCAAGGTATAATTTTAATGAATCCAGCTCACTTTCTAATGTGATCAACGCGGATTGTGAATTCTGCAGGATCATTCTTACGAGGCGGGAGAATTTCGTCAGGTATTCCGATGCCTGTGTTTTATTATTCTCCAATATAAAACGATTGATAGCATTCAATGAATTGAAAACAAAATGCGGGTTCATCTGTGCTCTCAATGCCTGCATTTCGAGCTCCCCGGTTTTTTGTCTTAACTCAGCGAGTTGTTTATCTCTTTCCGAACGTTCGATCTGTTGATTGAACTTTTGCCTGATGCGCCAACGGATGACCAGGTAAAAAATGGCAGCAATAAAAACGATCGCCCCAATCCTGAACCACCAGGTGCTCCACCAGGGTGGAGTGATGATGACATTGATACTTCGTTCGGACCACACACCAAAACTGTTTACCACTTTCACCCGGAAAACATATTTGCCGGGAGGAACATTAAAGTAGATCGCATTGGGTTCGGAACCCGCAAGATTCCAGCCGGCATCATAATTTTCCAGCATAAATAAATGGCGATTCTCTTCCGGGTTGCTGTAATCAATACCCACGAATTCAAAAGAGAAAACATTTTGTGTATGATGCAAACGAATTTCTTTTACCGACGACAGTGATTCCTTCAGCGGACCTCCATTCCCTGGCTGAATAACCTTATTGGATATTTTGAAGTTGGTAATAATTATTTCCGGTGCCCGCTTTTTTTGTGTGATCTCATCAGGGAAGAAAGAAAAATATCCTCCCTGCGATCCAAAGAATAATTTCCCTTCTTTGTTTTTATAGGCTGCTGAAAAATAAAAATCAGTTCCGTTGATACCATAGCTTTTTCCAAATAAGGTGCTTTCGTTTCGCTGCTGGTTAACTTTTACAAAACCTGCTGTTGTGGTCACCCATAAATTCCCTTTGTTATCTTCCAGCAGGTTGCGTACTTCATTTCCTTCAGCCAAAAATCCAAGATCATCATAGCGCAGGAAGACATCTTTTTCGGGGATATAGCGATAAAGACCTTCACGACCGGCGGTCCAGATAGTGCCTGCATGGTCTTCATATATTTTGATCACACTGGCGCCTTTGAGATAGGTTTTGAACTTGCCTGTTTCCGGGTCGAATTGTTGCAGACCACCTCTTTCCCAGGAACCGGCCCACCATCTTGATTGCCGGTCTTTCAACACAGAAGTAACGGCATTGGGGCCATACTCGAGTTCGTCTTTCGGGTAAAAGCGATAATGTTTGAATTCGCCGGTTTTTATATTCACGCGGTCAAGCCCTTTAAAATTACCCAACCAAAGATTGCCCGATGAGTCGGGATAGATCGTTAGCAGAACCTCCTGGCTTGAACCTTGTTTGCTATTGCTATCATATTTGTACCTGGTAAAAACTTTTGTCTTTTTATTGAATAGTATAATGCCTTTTCCATAAGTCCCCAACCAGAGATTGCCTTCTTTATCTGAAGTGATACAGCTAATAACATTTGCCGGGATACTATTTTCATTGGCAGGATCATATTTGTAAGTGTTGATGATATTGCCGGCAGCATCCTTATGTACAAGGCCATCCCTGTTGGTGCCGATCCATAAACTATTATCGGTGTCGATAAACAAAGCCGTTACACCACGACTTTGCACCGGGTAAAAAGGCACTGAACCCTGGGCAGGATTGACACGATATAAACTTCCATGCAAAGAGCTTATCCATAACACACCTTCTCTTGACGTGTAGGCCCACCAGGCACTCACATCCCGGTAAGAACCCGCGGTATCTTTTTCTGCTTCAAAATGCGTGATGCGTTTGCGAACAGGATCATAATGATTCAATCCTGATTCAGCGGTGCCTATCCAGATCGCGCCACTGATATCTTCGGTGATAAAAGTGATATGATCGTAGAAAGGAGCTTTTTTAAATGCCGGCCTGCTTAATTTTTCAGGATGATGCGGGTCATATAAATATCGTTGAAACTTACCGGTGGCCCTGTTCATCGTGTGCAAGCCATCACCGGCTGTGCCCACCCAAAAATTTCCTTTACTGTCTTCGAAGATGGC
>DASVNY010000660.1:0-6303 GCA_036383615.1 Chitinophagaceae bacterium | reverse complement strand
TCCCGAATAAGCTTATTTATTAGTTTTGTCCCCGTGACGAAACAGATGATTACGAAGCTCTGCCTGTTTTTTTTCCTGGTACCTATTTCAGCAATAACCTATTCGCAAAAAATCACCGGTATCTGGAAAGGCTATTTCCGTACAAGTACCGGGGAGCATTATAAATTAGAGTTCCAGGTTCTTAATAATAGCTCCTACACCGCTACCGGCGTTTCCTATTCCTATCTTGATGTAAGGTTTTATGGCAAAGCCACGATGACCGGCAGCTATGTGAAAAGCTCAAAAAAATTACGGATAAGAGAGATTAGAACGGTTGAAGTAAAAAGCATGATGGGTGGCATCACCTGCATTATGAATTATGATCTTGTTTATTCCCGTTCGGGCAAAGAAGAGTTTTTGGAAGGCACCTATCTTGGGCGAAATGAAAACCCGCTAAAAACGGACAGTTCTTATTGGGGCGATTGTGGTGAAGGCACGGTTTTCCTTCGAAAAGTGGAAGAGTCTGATTTCTATCTCGAACCCTTTCTGCGTAAGACAGCACCACGTTCCACTCCGCCAACAGTAAAAAAGACGGATGTCCCTAAAATAAACAACCCGGTATCAAGACCACCTGTAGCCTCTACAAAACCACCCGCAACTACTACCAGGCCGCCCGTGACCAGGCCAAAAAATAATAGCAGTAGCAATACAACAACCAGCAGAACCACCTCACCGGCTAAACCCAAAATAGATTCAGCAGAAAAAAGTCTGCCGGTCATTGTAAAAGAAGAACCGATAAAAAAACCGACCCTATCGCTTCCCACACCCAATGTGCTAAAGACAAGGGAAAATGAATTGGTGAAAACATTAATAGTGCCGGACGAAAATGTGGTGGTAAAAATATACGACAATGGTATTATCGATGATGATACTATCTCGGTTTATCTCGATAAGCAACTGGTTTTATCTAAAAAGAGATTAACAGCCGGTGCACTTATCATAAAGTTGAAGATGGATGAAGAGAATCCCCAGCATGAGTTGGTGATGGTGGCAGAGAACCTGGGTCGCATTCCACCCAATACCTCGTTAATGATAGTTGAATCAGGTGATCAGCGTTTTGAAGTTCGTATCACTTCTACTGAACAAAAAAATGCAATGGTCCGTTTCCGCTATCAAAAACCTCAATAAATCTTGCCGTTTCTGTAATTTTCAATATTGCTTCCATCGATTTCACTTATTTTCATTCTCAATGCTAAGAGTATCTGTATTAACTGTCCTGCTATTGCTATGTGCCAGCGCCTTTACCCAGGATATAAATGGTATATGGAAAGGTAAACTCGTGATGGAGCCCGGTGGCTGTTTCCCCGTTTACCATATCGAATTACAACTACAAATTGCCGGAACAAAGATCAGTGGTGTTTCCTATCACTATTCCGATACTACTAATTATGTGAAAGAAGATTTCGAAGGTTCTTTTGATCCCGCTACTCAAGCCATCACGATTAATGAACTAAAAGTGATGACCTTTAAAGTGCCACAGGATTGTATTCCCTGTATTAAAAAATATAGCCTCACCTATCATAAAGGCGGTGGCAATGTGGTAACGGAAGAACAATTGCGTGGTTCATGGACCGGCACAACGATGGATAATAAATCAACCTGCCCGCCCGGCACGATCGTATTGCAGCGTTTTGATAAATCCACTTTCAAACCGGAAATGAAATTGCCACCGCAACTCACCAACCGGAAAAACGAACTGGTCAAAGAAATAAAAGTGGATACCGGCACTATTCGTTTAGACTTTTATGATAATGGCCAGATTGATGGCGACACGATCTCTGTATTTGTAAACAGCAGCCCTGTTGTTTCCCGCCAGCGCTTAACAGCCAAGCCGATCACTGTTAATATAAAGATCGATCAGAAGAGAACAGAGCAGGAAGTGATCATGGTAGGCGAAAATTTAGGAACGATCCCTCCCAATACAGCATTGATGATGGTAACAGCAGGTAATAAACGTTACCAGCTTTATCTAACCTCCGACGAAAAGAAGAATGCCATGGTCAGGTTTATCTATGAGAAGCCCTCTACTGGCGTTGCATTGATAGAAAATCCAAAAGCCAATTAACACTTAAACTGAAGTATTGCTTCTCGCAACGACGCTAAGACGCGACGAATAAAAGTCAATACTATTATTCTTGACGGTCGTACACGTCTCTAATGATGCAAAAGAGAAAGAGTTGCCACAAAAGAGGCTGTTCCATAAGTCAATATTTCTCGCAACGACGCTAAGACGCAAAGAAAACCCATACTGAAAATCAATCGTTGCGTCGCTGCGCCGTTGCGAGATAAATCTTTTAAGCACTTTTGAGACGCCCTCGAGATTTTATTTAAAACCCTCTTGCCGGCGCGGGTTTTGGCAATTCTTTTCTTGGCAATTTTTCATCACGCTGCGCTGTGTTATAAACAAAACTTGCAACGATCACAGCGATTTGTTTCAGGTCATCAGCGATGAGGTGATCGTATGTATCCATATTGGTATGATGTGTTCTTGTATCATACTCGATCTCATCCTGGATGAATTGAAATCCGGGAATACCTACACCATCAAATGCCTGGTGATCCGTTCCACCGGTATTATTAATAGTAATTGTTTTTGCCCCCATATCATTAAATGGTTCCAGCCATTTTGAAAATATCGGGCCCACGTCTTTGTTTCCCTGCAGGTAAACACCTCTTATTCTACCAGTGCCATTATCTATATTATAATAAGCTGAAACTTTTGAATGCTCTGGTTTCAGTTCCATAGTAGCCGGATCGGCAAAATGATTCTTTACATAATTGCGGCTGCCATGTAACCCCTGCTCTTCACCGCTCCACAATGCAATGCGTATCGTTCTGCGGGGCTGCACACCGATCGTTTTTAAAATACGAACTGCCTCCATCATCACAGCGCAACCTGCTGCATTATCTGTTGCACCTGTAGCACCATGCCATGAATCAAGGTGACCACCCAGCATAACCACTTCTTCTTTTAATGTTGGATCAGTGCCCGGAATTTCAGCGATCACATTATAGCCTTTCAGGTCATCGGTAAAAAATTTTGTTTTAACATCCGCCTCTACTTCCACTTTTATTCCTGCTTCCAGCAAACGTTGCATCTTTAAATAATCATCGCTTGACAACATCAGGTTAGCTGGCGCTATAGATGAGTCTTTATTATAGGAACCGCCGCCACTTACAAATATCGTCCCGTCATTTCCTCTTGCATTAATACTAAATACCAATGCCGGTTTTTCTTTGTTCAAAAAATCAGTCATGCGGCGTTGCACGGCTAATTGATTCATTCTTGCTTGCCGCGCCGGATCATTATTATTTCCCTGTTGCCCCTGTGGACCTCTTCCACCCTGCCCTTGCGGACGCAGTTCAGCTTTTGCCATTTTATCCAATGATGTATCCGCATAGCGTCTTCCATCGGCTTCAAATGAAGGTTCCAGTTTAGCGTTTGTCCATGTCAACACGATCTTACCTTTCAATTTACCTGCATATTGCATTAACTCTACTGTATCTTTTGCTTTGAGCAATACAACTTCTCCTTTGATATCACTCTTACCCGGTGTACTTCCTGTCCATGCTCTTGGCACTGCAATGATGGGTTGATAGTAGGGTGCAGTCATAGCGATATAACAACGTTGCTGCTCCCAACCTTTACCAAATTCTCCCCATGGTTCCAGTTTTGCGTTTACCAAACCCCATTCTGATAATTTATTTTTTGCCCAATTAGAAGCACGGCTATACCCGGGAGAAATCGTAAGCCTGGGTCCACTCACATCCGTTAGCCAAAAAGCAATATCCATCACTTTGGAATTATCAAGCCCCTCTTTTTTGATCTTATTCACCACATCCAAATCCAGTTTTTCCTGTGCAGCAGCAATGAAAACAACAGCGAGAAATGAGAAAGATGCAATTAGTTTTTTCATGATCATTTTTTTAATAAGTGGGAAGTTAGTTCTTTTATCTTTTGGCAGATTTTGACAAAATGCCTTTCGTAAGACGACTTTGCGACCAAAAAACTTTTGCCGGACCTTATTCTGAATAAAAGGCTTGCCGTTTATCCATATTTATATTTCTATACCCAAACCCTACGAATACTTTCGTTCAAAGTATAACCCTCATGAGAAGTTACTTAAACCAAACCGCTATCCTGGCATTGCTATGCCTGCTATTAATTATCTCACCCCCTGCTAAAGCACAGGCACAAACGAAATCGCATAAGATCTCAGGTATTGTAAAAGACAGTACCAATAAACCACTCAGCTTTGTAACCGTTGGTCTTTTCCGGAAAGGTCAACTGACCGAACCCATTAAAACGACTTATACAACCGATGCGGGCAAGTTTCAATTCACCACGGATACCGGCAACTTTACAATAATCTATACACATACAGGATTTGCAGAACAACAACAGGATATTACTATTGAAGAAGGTAAAGATGCATCGATCCCTGAAGTAACCCTTTTAAAACAATCGGCAACATTACAGGGAGTAACTGTTACCTACCGCAAGCCATTAGTTGAACTGCAGGATGACAAAATAGTTTTTAATGTAGAGAATGACCCCGCCACAAAAACGGAAACAGCGATTGACATTCTTCGTAAAACACCTTTTGTAAGTGTGGATGGAGATGATAATGTGCAGGTGAATGGACAAAGCAATTTCAAAGTGCTATTGAATGGCAGGGAAACAGCCATGTTTGCGCAGAATGTAAAAGAAGCGCTCAAAGGTTTTCCCGGTGCATTGATCGTTAAGATCGAAGTGATCACCTCTCCTTCCGCGAAATATGATGGTGAAGGTGTGGGTGGTGTGATCAATATCGTTACCAAAAAGAAAGTGGCTGGTTATAATGGTTCTATTAATACCTATTACAGCAGCATCAGGTGGGCCAATCTCAATGCCAACTTCAGCGCCAAGCTCGGTAAGTTTGGTATTACTATGTTTTATGGCGCCGGCGGCAATACACCTGAGCAATTAGGAAAGAATTTCACGCAAACCATCCCAACCATTCCAAGTTTGTATTCCAAAAGAACATTGCAGGGTGATCGCTGGATGAAAAATTTCTGGAACAATGGTAACGCGGAGATCAGTTATGAGATTGATAGCCTTAATACCATCAGCTCTTATGGTAATGTGAGTGGTGGCTCGAATAAAAACAGGAGCGAGCAAGTGATTACCACTGATTTCCCTTCCTCTCCTTCTACCGTAAGCTTTTATGACCTGAACAGCCGCAATGAATATCCTACTATCAGCGTGGGAACTGATTATATCCGGAAATTCAAAACCAATAAGGAAAAAGAATTCAGCATAAGAATGAATGGCGAGTTTGGAAAAGCCAATTCATTTTTGACCAGCGAACAGGATAATCCAGGTACCGATCGTTATATTATTAATACCAGCATCGCCAATAATAAACAATACACGATCCAGTCAGATTATATCCAACCTTTCAAGAACAACCAGAAGCTGGAATCAGGCGTCAAGGCGATCCTTCGCCGTGCTGATTCTGATTTTGAGAGCCTGATCAAATATGATGAGACACATGATTACAAAGCCAACCCATCCAATACCGATAAATTTAATTACGACCAGGATGTGTATAGTGTTTACAGCACTTATAGTTTCAAAGTAAAGAAAACAACTTTCCGTCTTGGAGCAAGAGTGGAGCATACAGAAGTGAATGGGGATTTCATTTCTTCAAGTACCAAAGTGGAGCAAAGCTATACCACTTTATTGCCAAATATCCAGTCAACCACCAAACTCAATGATAAACTGACCATGGTGCTGACCTATAGTAAAAGATTACAAAGACCATTTATCTGGAACCTGAATCCTTTTGTGAACAATAATGATTCACTGAATATTTTCTATGGCAATCCTGATCTTGATCCGCAAACCATCAACAGCCTTTCTGTGCAAACAAGGATCATGAAAGGAAGCACATTTGGCGGCATCACACTCGAAGGAAGCTATAGCGGTGACAAGATCATGCAGTTCTCCACTTTTGATCCTGCAACAGGAGTAACAAAAACCACCAGCATGAATATCGGGAAAGAGTTCCAGTTAAGTCTTTCACTGAATGTGAGTGGTAAGATCAATGAGAACTGGAACGTGTTCCTCAACGGTAATGTGAGATATAATAAAGTAAAGAATAATAAAATTGCCGGCCAGTCAAACGACGGTATCGGTGGCAATGCCAACTTAAACACTACTTATAAGATCGGTAAGAAATTCACAGCAACCGGTTATGCCGGTTTCTGGAGAGGGCCGGT
>DASVNY010000659.1:0-4466 GCA_036383615.1 Chitinophagaceae bacterium | reverse complement strand
AAATACAATGCGCTTCATCAACGGCTATTAAATTAATACCCATCCCCGGCAGGTATTCTTTGAATAAAGCTGTTTCTAATCTTTCCGGCGATACATAAAGGAACTTGCAATTACTCTCTGTAACTACTTTTAAAACATTAATCACTTCTTTCCGGGTCATCCCGGAATAAATAGAATAAGCAGTGATCCCTTTTTTTCGCAGATTCTCTACCTGGTCCTTCATTAATGCGATTAATGGAGAAATAACCAGGCACATTCCTTCTTTAACTATTGCCGGCACCTGGAAACAAAGTGATTTTCCGCCACCAGTTGGCAGTAATGCGAGAGTGTCATTCCCCGAAAGAACCGATTGGATAATATCTTCCTGTAATGGACGGAATGAGTCATAGCCCCAGTGTTGTTTGAGGACTTGGTGAATGGTGAATGGTGAGTGGAAAATGGGTGAAATGCCGCTCATTCCTTAGAGAGTTTAATACGATTTGATCGAAACTAAGGATAATTTTAGACGTAGAGATGGTTGTTTCACCGCCCGGTTTACATTCTACATTTCTCCCTACTCCACTTTCTTCACAAACAACCTCACCGAATTAATCGCCAGCACCACATCACTCAATCCCATCACCAATGCGCCAAAAGTCGGGGTAAGAAAACCCAATGCCGCTACAGGAATAGCAACAATATTATAGGCAAATGCCCAGAAGAGATTTTGTTTGATAGTAATGTAAGTGTGTTTGCCTAATCCCAATGCAGTGGGAAGATTTTTTAAACCATGATTCATCAGCACCACCTGCGCACTTTGCATAGCTATTTGTGACGCTTCATTCATGGAAATGCCGATCGTGGCTTTTGCCAGGGCAGGTGCATCATTGATGCCATCACCCACCATGGCAGTGGGAACAGCAGCGGAAAAGGCAGCGATCTTTTCTAATTTTTGTTCAGGCGTTTGTTCAGCAATAACTGTATCTATACCGAGTGTAGTGGCCAACTCATCACATTTTGCTTTTCTGTCACCACTCAACAATATCGTTTTGATGTTTTTGCTATGTAAATAATTGATCACTGTTTTTGCTTCGGCTCTTATCTCATCCTTCACGTCTATCCAACCAAGTAATTCTCCATTCTTAATGATATAAACGTTATGGCTATCATCCTTTGTTAGCTCAACAGCCGCTTTAAAAGAACCGGCTATATATTGATTGCCTTCAAGGTCTTCCGCCTTCATACCAAGACCTTTTACTTCTTCAATTTTCTTCCATCTCACTTCATCTTTTTCCTTCCAGGTATCAGTTATGCTTTTGGCAATAGGATGAGTTGAATATTTTTCCAGAGAATAAACAAGACGTTTAAACTCTTCTTCATTAATAGCATTACTGACCAACCGCCATTCACCAATTATAAATTTACCAGTAGTTAATGTTCCTGTTTTGTCAAACACCACTTGCTTGATATCCTTAAATAATTCAAGACTGGTTGCATTTCGAAAAAGTATTCCTCTTCTCGCCGCCCGTCCCAGGCCAACCGCAATAGCAGCAGGTGTTGCTAATCCCATTGCGCAGGGACAGGCAATAACCAATACAGCAATGCTGCGAAGAAGGGCAGGAGTAAAATCTTTTAAAACGATCCAGTTGATCGTCAACGCGCCTAATGCAATCAATAATACAATGGGAATAAACATCGCACTGATCTTATCTGCGAGTTGTTGAACCGGCGGCTTTTCTCCCTGTGCCTGTTTCACCATATTGATAATACCTGAAAGCACCGTATCATCACCCACTGCAGTTACCTGCGCTTTTATTGTTCCATCGCTGATAAGACTTCCACCGATAAGTTTGTCCTTGGCTTTTTTATGAACCGGCACACTCTCGCCGGTGATGATGGCTTCGTTCACATGCGCTTCACCCCATAATATTTTACTGTCGATGGGCACCTGCTCACCACTTCTTATCAAAATAAGATCACCTACTCTTAATTGGGTGTTTTCAACAGGGAAGATCTGCTCTTTATACTGATCATCAAAAGCAATCATATTCGCCATCACCTTTTGCGACTTCACCAATTTATTCAATGCCCGCTGTGTGGAGGCGATGGAAGCTTCTTCTAAATAATTACCGAGAAATACAAGCGTGATAATAGTAGCGGCTGTTTCATAAAACAGGTATTCGTCAGCCTGGCCTATTAGTGAACCATACAAGCTGTAAACAAAAGCCGCGGTAGCACCCACAGCGATCAGCACATTCATGTTGGGCATTCCGTTGCGGATACTTTTCCAGGCGCTTTTGCCAAAGAATGACATACCCACCAAATAAACCGGGATGGTGAGAGCTAACTGCACCCAATGGTTCATTAGCCAATGGATATGAACACCAGGGATCATGTTCAGCATCAGGACCGCTGTAAACGGAAAGCAAAACCAGAAACGCTGTAGATGTGTTTTAAGAAAGCCTTTGCTTTCTTCGTGATGATGACCATGGTGATCATGGCCGTCGAGTTTTTCATCTATCACTTTATAGCCGAGGTCGCTGATCCCTTTTGTAATTTTTTCTTCAGTAACATTTCCGTCCGTGTCAAAGATCACATCTCCCGTGGCGAAATTCACCCTCACATTCTTCATGCCCTGTTTTTCCAGGTAACGGTGAATATTGATCGCACAGGTGTTGCAATCCATCCCTTCTACTTTCCATTGAACTTTTTCCATATCCTTATAACAATTGCAGCATTTAATAGTTGCAAATTTACCGAGCCCTGGTAAGCGGTTTAATTGTTAAGGGGGATATGTTTACAACAGGGTTGCTAAATACTATAAAACCTATTGCGTAAAACGGAAAATCTTATTGGTAGAACTACATTTGTGGTATGGAATGGCAGTTTTCATTAGATAACATTAACGAGGTTGCAAATTCTTTCTGGCAGGTATTGAATACGCATACAGTAGTGGCTTTTCATGGGCAAATGGGAGCCGGCAAAACCACTTTTATTCATGCGCTCTGCGATGCCAAAGAAGTAAAGGATGTCGTAGGTAGTCCTACATTTTCTATAATTAATGAATATGTCTTTTCAAAAAATGGGAATGAAGGCAAGATCTATCATATCGACCTTTATCGGTTGAAAGATGAACAAGAAGCTATCCAGGCCGGTGTTGAGGATTGTTTATACAGCGATCATATCAGTTTCGTAGAATGGCCCGATAAAGCACCGGGACTTTTCCCGGATAATACGATCCATGCTTATATAGAGGCAGTTGATTCACAAACAAGAAAGCTAAAAATCGCTAATATTTAGGTACATTTGAACTGCCAGTTGTTGGTTGCTTGTTACTGCCCCAAACAAAATCTACACTTATCTAACCAGCAACCAGTAACATGAAACAGTAACCAGCAATGAGCCAGCAGAAACCTAAAATAAGTACATCTTTCAGTTACGAAACTTTAGAGGAAACGCTTGATATAAAACCGAAGGGTTCTGAAATGCATATCGGCATCCCAAAGGAAATTGCTTTCCAGGAAAACAGGGTGGCGCTCACGCCTGATGCGGTAAGTGTATTGGTAAGTAATGGGCATCATGTAACAATTGAGCATAATGCCGGTGAAGCTTCTCATTTCAGGGATAAAGACTATAGCGAGGCAGGTGCTAAGATCGTTTATGACAGAGCCGATGTATTTAAAGCACCTGTGCTGGTAAAGAGCGCACCGGTAATCGATGAAGATATTCCCCTGCTGCAATTGAACCAGGTGATCATTTCACCTATTCATCTTTCTGTTTTAAAAGCGGATCTGCTTGAGCGGATGATGGAGAAGAGGATCACCGCTATATCATTTGAAAATTTAAAGGACGATAGCGATAGTTATCCCATTGTGCGCAGCATGAGTGAGATTGCCGGTAGTGCGGTAATGCTGATCGCTGCACAATACCTGGGCTCTGCCAATCATGGAAAAGGTGTGTTACTCGGAGGTATATCAGGTATTGCTCCAACAAAAGTTATCATTATTGGCGCCGGCATCGTAGGCGAATATGCCGCAAGAGCTGCTTTGGCACTCGGTGCATCGGTGAAAGTATTTGATAACAGTGTGTATCGTTTAAAAAGATTACAGAATAATATTGGTCATCGTTTGTGGACTTCCGTGATAGAACCACGCATGCTGGCCAAACAATTAAAGACCTGCGAAGTGGCAGTAGGAGCATTGGGTTCTGAAACAGGAAGAACCCCGATGGTGGTAACAGAGGAAATGGTAAGCAATATGAGGCCAGGTTCCGTTGTTATTGATGTGAGTATTGACAGGGGCGGATGTTTTGAAACTTCGGAGATCACTTCGCATGAACACCCGATCTTCATGAAATATGGCGTGATACATTACTGTGTTCCCAATATCCCTTCTGGTTTTGCAAGAACGGCTTCACAGGCGATCAGCAATGTGTTGATGCCTTTATTGCTTGAAGCTGGCGAAGAAGGAGGGTTCGAAAAATTGTTA
>DASVNY010000658.1:0-3766 GCA_036383615.1 Chitinophagaceae bacterium | reverse complement strand
ATATTTCGGAACAGCTTTGTCATTACTCAGCTCCTGTATCTTGGGTATATAATGTTCGAGCCGCACAAATTCCACGTAGCGGTTCTTGATCTTTCTTGCCCTGTACCAGATATACATTACAAAGAACATCATGCCACCAATCAGTAAGGTGATATAGCCACCATGGGTAAATTTCTCCATCAATGCCACCAGGTAGCCAATTTCAACTATTATGTAGGCAACAAGAAATATGTATATCCATACTGACCGCACCCGGTGCAGGACTAGATAGTTGGCAAAAAGAATGGTTGTCATCAACATGGTAACAATAATGGCCAAGCCATAGGCCGCCTCCATGTTCGACGATTTTTTGAAATACAAAACGATGCCGACACAACCGGCAAACATCAAAAAGTTAATTGCAGGAATAAACAACTGCCCCCTTGCTTCCGACGGGTAGCGGATCTTTACTTTGGGCCAAAGGTTCAATCGCATCGCCTCACTGATAAGCGTATAAGCTCCCGACACCATGGCCTGGCTGGCAATGATAGCTGCAGAAGTAGCGATAATCACACCGGCGATAATGAACCAATGAGGCATCAGGTCATAAAAGGCGTTTATGCCCATTGAACTTTTGATCTGCTCGGTGATCCTGATACCTTCCCTGTTGGATAAAAGATAAGCGCCCTGTCCAAAATAATTTAAGAGCAAGCAGGTTTTTACATATATCCATGACATACGGTTATTGCCGCGACCGCAGTGCCCCAGGTCACTATACAATGCTTCGGCTCCGGTGGTACATAGGAAAACTGCGCCCAGCAACCAGAATCCTTCCGGGTAATTGCCGAGGAAATGAATGGCATAATAAGGATTCAGGGCTTTGAATATGGCGAGATCATCAAACACATGCACGAGTCCAAGTATGGCGAGCATGGTGAACCAGGTAAGCATGATGGGGCCAAACATCTTTCCGATCGAAGCCGTTCCAAACTGTTGTAAAAAGAAGAAAAGCGCAAGGATGATCAACACGATGATCACTACGGTGTCGGTGCTCATTCCCCTCAGGGAAGGTAGCTCACCCAAACCTTCAACCGCTGAAGTGATAGAAATAGGGGGAGTAATGATGCCGTCTGCTAATAATGCGGCGCCACCAATCATGGCAGGTAGTACCAGCCATTTTTTTCTTCGCCTAACCAGGGCATATAATGCAAATGTGCCTCCTTCACCCCGGTTGTCGGCTCTGAGTATTAGAATGACATACTTAATGGTTGTTTGTAAAGTAAGCGTCCAGATGATACAGGAAAGAGTGCCTACGATCAGCTCTTCACTCACGATTCTATTACCGATGATAGCGTTGAATACATAAAGAGGGGAAGTGCCGATGTCTCCGTAAATAATTCCCAGGGCAATCAGTAATCCGGCCGCTGTAACTTTATTGGTGGGTGCTTTCACTTTTAGTTATTTGGTTCCCCGGTACAGACTGTTTTCTGTGGGAACTGCCTGCAAAGGTATAAGCAAAATTTAATTAGTCCGAAATATCATTTTTTATGCAGCATTTTAGAACTTGTTTTCGTCGTTGAATGTAATAAAGACAACCGGGGCATCTGCAAAAAGAAAAAGGCCTGTTTTTTGACCGGCATACATTAATTTTAATCAGCAAAAACCCAGGGTATTATGTTTTCCAGGAAAATCCTTTTCTTATCCGTGCTTTTATGGTCATTTCTCCCTTCTTTTTCGCAAAAGATCGTTTATTCCGGCTATGGCAATGATGATACCCGTCGGATGAATTTTGATGTGATAGGGAAGCTAAACGGCAATTTTTTGGTATATAAAAATGTCCGCAATAATAACTGGATCACGGTCTATGATAATGATATGCAGGAGATCGCTAAAGTGAAGCAGGATTACCTGCCGGATATGGACCGGGTGATCAATGTTGACTTTTTTCCATACAATGATTTTTTCTACATGATCTACCAGTACCAGCGGAAAAGCATTGTTCATTGTATGGCTGCAAAAATAGATGGCAATGGAAATAAGATCGGTGAAGTGATGGAACTGGACACGACTAAACTTGGGTTTTCTGCCAGCAATAAAATATACACGGTTCTTTCAAGTGAGGATAAGAGCAGGCTTATCGTTTTTAAGATCAACAGCAAGAATAAAAGCAAGTACATTATCAGCACTGTATTGCTCGATGATAAACTGACAACATTAAAGAAAAGCCGCCTGACCATGCCAATGGATGATCGGGATGATTTTCTTGGCGAATTTAATCTTGACAATGAAGGCGACCTTGTATTCACCAAATTTTTCCGGGGCAACAATGATAATATCAGCAAAGCCGCCTTTGTCGTAAAAGCAGCACAATCTGATAACTTCCAGTTTAGGGAACTGAACCTGGAAAAAACAAACCTCGATGAGATCCGCATCAAGGTTGACAATGCGAATAAACGCTATTTTCTTACTTCATTCTTTTACAAGCAACGAAGAGGCAGCATCGACGGACTTTATTATTATATCTGGGATAAGGAAAAGGAACAATTGATATCTGAGAATACTTTTCCTTTCTCAGAGGAGCTGAGAAAGGAAGCTAAAGGCGAGGCAAATTTGAGAACAGCTTTCAATGATTACTTCATCAAGAATATCATTACTCGCAAAGATGGGGGCTTTATCATCGGAAGCGAAGCCTACTATACTACTTCCAAATTCAGCAACTGGAACCGCTGGGATTATCTTTACCGCTACTCCTATTTTAGCCCGTTAGACTATTATTCTTATTCGCCTTATTACAGCAGTTGGTGGGGATACAATCGCTGGAACAATAATAACCAGGCCGTTCGTCATCATGCTGATAATATCACTGTACTTTCTTTTGATAAGGATGGTAAGCTCGAATGGAGCAATGTGATGGTGAAAGAACAATATGACGACCAGGCCGATGATCATTTGTCTTATATATTGATGGTAACAGGGGGGCAGTTGCACTTTTTGTTTAACCAGCAGGAAAAAAGGGTGCAGTTGCTGAACGACTATAGCATCACCCCAGATGGTAAGATCAACCGCAACCCCACATTAAAGAACCTGGATAAGGGCTATGAGTTCATGCCACGCTACGGAAAACAAGTGAGCGCAAGACAATTGATCGTTCCATGTATATATCGTAACTTTATTTGCTTTGCAAAAGTTGACTATAATTAACCCAACAGCTAATTTTCCATATCCGTGATCGCCGTATTTAAACAAAAGAACCCGGCCAATCTTATTGTACTTCTCATCTTCGGCATTTTGATAAAATTGCCGGCATTCACTCATCCGCATGTCCCGGTTCAAAAACCCGCTGATGGAATTTTGTTTGAGTGGTTATTAGGCGTGTTAGAGCCTACAGGCAAGTCATATCCCATTATTTATCCTTTTCTCGCATTCCTGTTTTTATTACTGCAGGCAGTGATGCTAACCCGTTTCATGAATAATCAACGGATGATGAATCGCCCGAATTACCTCACGGGAATGGCCTACCTGCTCATCACTTCGCTGATGCCCGAATGGAATTATTTTTCAGCGCCATTGCTTATCAATACGATTTTATTGTTTGTTCTTACCAGCCTGTTCAATATCTATAACCAGCAGAATGCGAAAGGAAGTATTTATAATATCGGGCTGGCGCTGGGTATTGCAGGTTTCCTGTTTGTATCTTCACTCACTTTTATTGTGTGGGTGTTATTGGCGCTGGCGGTGATGCGGCCTTTCCGTATCAATGAATGGCTGCTTTGTTTATTAGGCATCA
>DASVNY010000657.1:0-3317 GCA_036383615.1 Chitinophagaceae bacterium | reverse complement strand
CAAAGGAATATGTTTGAGCAGAAAAGAAATTCTTTATCACCTGTTTCACATAGGTCGTCAATCCTCTTTTTGATTGCTCCGCAAAATCATGCGCCACTTTCGCATCAAAACCCAATCCGCAGAGCATGCAGGCAAAACGGTCATTGATATAAAAACCATCGATCGCTGATGGCTTTCCGGAAAAAATGATATCAAGTGCTTTTGAAGTTTGCTTAGGAATTTTTGCCGTATAAGCCAAGCCGTTTCCTGAGCCACAAGGAAGAATACCAAAGTTCACATTGCAATCCATCAGATCACCCACCACCTGGCTCACGGTGCCATCACCGCCGGCAATAACGATATCGGTTATTTTCTTTTCCTTAATGATGGGTCGCAAAAAAGAATAATCACCGCTGGCAACGGAAGGAAAAACCTGGAAAGGAATATTTCTTTCAGCCGTTTGTTTTTCAACAAATGCCTGGAGGTCCTTTTTGGTCCTTGTGCCTGAAATAGGATTGATGATATAAAGAAGGCTACGCATCTAAAGCAACTCAAGTGTGCACAAATGTACTCTGCGAACACGAATTGCAGCGGCCTTGTTTGGGTCGGTAGGTAATGAAATAGTATATATTCTTATTTTCTTCTTGCCGGTGAATAATTCCTTCAACGTGGAGTTGTTTATTTTGGTGGTTGCCGTTATGCTGTCTTTTCTCAGCAATTCATTATCATTCTCATCAAAAAACAGCAGGGTTCTTTTCCATTCGGCTGCAGGTTTGCTGTCTTTGTACAAAATATCCAACGTGCCGCTTTTATCGAAGGCTGTTCTTTTTATCTTTGTAGTATTGGCCGTTTCATTTTCCGCATTGGCGCTTAACAAAACTTTACCGGCCTGCTTCAGCTTCCAGCTATCCTGCGCAGAAAGTTGAAATGCCATAAAAACCAGGCCTGCTATTAAAAATATCTTCTTCATGTATCCATAAGTTATTACAAGGTATCGCAAAAGTGTTTTCAACACAGAGTTACTGAGAAACCGAGGTACACAGAGAGTGATTCCCTCGGTGAGCTACTCCGTGTAACTCAACAACTCTGTTACTCTGTGTTTATCGTTCAGACTTTTGAGATTACAAAGATGATTCCATTATGATGAGGGTTGTCACGCAATTACACAATTTACCATCTTATTAAGGCGCTGGCCCAGGTGAAGCCGCTGCCAAAAGCAGCCAGGCAAACGAGGTCGCCCTCTTTTATCTTTCCTTCTTCCCAGGCTTCACATAAAGCGATGGGTACCGATGCAGCAGTAGTGTTGCCGTATTTCTGGATATTGTTTTTAACCTGTTCGTCCTTTAAACCGAGTTTCTTTTGAACAAACTGGCTGATACGCAGGTTGGCCTGGTGAGGCACCAGCAATGAAATATCGGATGGCTGAAGGTTATTGGCCGCTAATGACTCCATGATCACGGCCGGAAATTTCTCAACCGCTACTTTAAACACAGCGGGGCCGTCCATCGTAGGAAAATTCTGTGCATTATCGATCATGGCATGACTCATGAACATTTCGGCTATTTCGGCGTCATCAAAATCCGCGAGTTTTTGATCTGTCCAATGATTGGCATGGGTGCCGGGATTATACATGGCTAATATCTCGGCATTATTACCATCGCTATGCAAATGCGTTGATAAAATACCTTGACCTTCTTTATCGGTTGGTTGTAATACAACTGCCCCGGCTCCATCACCAAATATCACGGACACATTTCTTCCTCTTGTGCTGAAGTCAAGACCGAAAGAATGTTTTTCGCTGCCCACTACAAGAATGTTCTTATACATTCCTGTTTTAATAAACTGGTCGGCCACGCTCAGCGCATACACAAATCCGCTGCATTGGTTGCGCACATCCAGGGCGCCCACGTCTTTCATCTTCATGGCCCGTTGCAGCAGCACGCCGCAGCCCGGGAAATAATAATCGGGGCTTAGCGTAGCGAAAATGATAAAGTCAATATCCTTGGGGCTGATGCCCGCTCTTTCAATAGCGATTGTCGCCGCTTCCACACCCATGGTGGTGGTGGTCTCCTCTGTGCGATGGGCATAGCGGCGCTCTTTGATACCGGTCCGCTCCTGGATCCACTCATCGCTGGTCTCCATATATTTCAGGAGATCATTATTGGTAACAACATTTGAGGGAACGTACATGCCGATCCCGGCGATCTTAGATCGTTGCATTAGCAAGCATTTGGGGAAAGATAGGAAATGTAAACAATTCACAACTGTTTCAATTGAAATAGTTGTGAGGCTGGGTGCTTTTTTAACTTTGCCCTATGGACAGTAACACCGGTAAATATATTATGTTGGCAGGAGCCGTAGTGCTGATGATCGGGATCTTTGTATATTTCTTTCATGACAAGCTGAACTGGCTCGGGCGATTGCCGGGAGATATAAGAATTGAGAAAGAGAATTTCAGGTTTTATTTTCCGATTGTGACGATGGTGCTGTTGAGTGTGGTTTTATCGGGGATTGTGTGGGTTGTCAAGAAACTGATATGACCCTGATTATACTTTTATTGATCTAATGATGATCGTTATAAAGCAGCATTTAATATAATTAGACTATTAATAACTTTGTTTTTGAACCTTATATGCTAATTAAGATTTCTCGACAAGATTGTTTAAAGAGATGGCCTAAGTTTCCCCAAAAATGGTTTGATAACAGAAAAGAGGAGATAGAATCATTTTATCCAACCGTTTTTCGCAGCTATGTTCTCATTATTCAATCAAAGACATTTAAACGACATGCAAAACAATTAGGGCGTGAATTGGCAGAACTAACAAAAGCGCTTGAATTCGACTCATTATTGTTTCTTGGCGATTCAGATACAGCATGGTTGTATCAGGATAGCGACTATAAACCCGTATCTGAGGCTTTGCAATTTTTGAAGGACAAAAAAATTAATAAAAAATTCAATGGCGCATTACAAGTAACTCCTGAAAGTTTACCAATATTTATTACACATCTTTCGTGGTTGTCAAGGTGCAATGCTGCACTACCATACTTTTATTTCTCAAATAAAGAGCAAACCGTTTTAGGTACCATTTGTCAATATGGAAATATTCATTTTGATACATTAAATGAACTTGTTGAAATGAGATTTCACAGCATTTTACCCCAAACCAATTTCATGCTTTTAGGTGACAAAATTTGCTCAGAACAGTTTTCAACGTCAGGCGCTATAAAAGGACGAAGAATAATAACAGGATAGAAGCATAGTAAACTGCAAGCTTTTACGCCGAGGTTGCTGTTTTCACCAACCTCACTCAAAATTCATTGCCGGTGAAAAACACCGG
>DASVNY010000656.1:0-7315 GCA_036383615.1 Chitinophagaceae bacterium | reverse complement strand
GATCGGCACAGCAGTGATCGGTGTGGTAATGTGGGGCACCATTATGGGGTCGATGTTACCCTTATTATTAAAAAGATTGGGCGCTGACCCCGCTGCTTCCTCCACTCCTTTTATTGCCACGCTGGTTGATGTCACGGGCCTGCTTATTTATTTTGGCACAGCATTCTTATTGCTAAAAGGCGTGTTGCTATAAAAATCTAAAGTTGCGGCTCGGCAAACGTTTGCATGTTTTGAAATTGATACCTTTGCTGCACAAATCAAAAACCTATGTGTGGAATTGTTGGATACACCGGCCCCAGGGAAGCTTACCCCATTATCATCAAAGGACTCAAAAGATTGGAATACCGTGGCTATGACAGTACCGGTGTGGCATTGCAAAATGGCGGGCTGAAGGTTTATAAAAAGAAAGGAAAGGTAGCCGAACTGGAAGATGCAATCGTTGGGAAAAATCTTCACGCCCATGTTGGCATCGGCCATACCCGCTGGGCCA
The DNA here is from genome assembly GCA_036383615.1 of Chitinophagaceae bacterium. Classification (GTDB taxonomy): domain Bacteria; phylum Bacteroidota; class Bacteroidia; order Chitinophagales; family Chitinophagaceae; genus CADEDV01. The sequence continues at coordinate 6,825 of DASVNY010000656.1, read as the reverse complement.
CACATGGCGAACCCAATGACCGCAATGCCCATCCTCATCAATCTGCCAGTGGCAAACTGGCCATGATACATAATGGTATCATTGAAAACTACGCACAGCTTAAAGGCGAGCTTATCAAAAAAGGATACAACTTTAAAAGTGATACCGATACTGAAGTGCTGCTCAATTTTATTGAAGAAATAAAAACAAATAATGAATGCTCGCTTGAGGAAGCAGTTCGCATCGCATTAAAAAGAGTGGTCGGCGCTTATGTGATCCTACTGCTTGATGAAGACGATCCCGAAACGATCATTGCGGCAAGAAAAGGAAGTCCGCTGGTTATCGGTATTGGCAAAGGAGAACATTTCCTTGGTTCCGATGCTTCTCCTATGCTTGAATACACAAAGGAAGTGGTGTATGTAAACGATTATGAACTGGCGATTATTCGCCCGGATGAACTTATCTTAAAAAATCTCGGTAACGAAAAGATCACTCCTTATGTTCAAAAGCTCGATATTGAATTAGCGGCTATTGAAAAAGGAGGCTATGACCATTTTATGCTCAAAGAGATATTTGAGCAACCTCAAACGATCTATGATTGTTTACGCGGAAGACTGGATGCAACTGACGGCACTATTACCATGAGTGGCATTCAGCAATATGCAGAACAATTGGTAAAAGCAAACCGTATCATCATGGTGGCCTGCGGCACCAGCTGGCATGCCGGTTTGGTGGCAGAATATATTTTTGAAGAACTCTGCCGCATCAATGTTGAAGTGGAATATGCCTCTGAATTCCGTTATCGCAACCCGGTGATCAATAAAGGCGATGTGATCATCGCCATTTCACAGAGTGGTGAAACGGCTGATACATTGGTCGCCATTGAAAATGCCAAAGCAAAAGGAGCAATCATATTGGGTGTAGTAAATGTGGTAGGTTCATCCATTGCCCGTGCTTCACATGGTGGTGCCTACACCCATGCCGGACCCGAGATCGGTGTAGCTTCTACAAAAGCATTTACAGCACAATTAGCTGTATTAACAATGATCGCTTTAAAGATCGCTTATATCAAAGGCTCCATCTCTAATGAACGTTACATGAAATTGTTGAATGAGCTGCAGGAAGTTCCGGAAAAAGTGGCCTGGACATTAAATCACAGCGATAACATAAAAGCCCTCGCTGAAAATTATAAAGATGCAAGGGATTTTCTTTATCTCGGCCGTGGTTACAATTTTCCTGTCGCATTAGAAGGCGCTCTTAAATTAAAAGAGATCTCTTATATACATGCAGAAGGTTATCCTGCTGCCGAAATGAAACATGGACCGATCGCCCTGGTAGATGACCAATTACCAGTTGTTTTTGTAGCGACAAAAGATGCTTATCATGAAAAGGTAATAAGCAATATGCAGGAGATAAAAGCAAGGAAAGGTAAAGTGGTCTCAGTTATTACTGACGGTGATAAAACATCAGCCGATCTATCCAATGATGTGATGCTGGTGCCTGAAGCGGATGAGATACTTGCGCCGATGCTAAGCGTGGTGCCTTTGCAACTACTCGCTTATTATATTGGCGTTGCTAAAGGATTGGATGTTGACAAACCAAGAAATCTTGCCAAATCGGTCACCGTTGAATAAACAACACCTACTACTTTAACCTGCTGCATGAATATCATCAAAAAGAATCCCATCACCAGTCTTGGCTACGGTTTTGTTGCTAAGGAATATATCCCCAAAGGCAAGAATGAATATTATTTACGCAATATTCAGAACCGGAGCGGGATCAAATACAGGAAGCTAAGCGCCCACGAAACAGAAATACTGGTCAAGAACGGCAACTCCTCTGATGATTGGGATAAAGTGCAGGTATCGGATGCGTTCAATCCACAATTAGTAAAACACTGCAAATTCTATGGCCTTGTGAGGATCGGAAAACTCGAGCCTTATTTTCTTGAGTTCAACAACCTGAGAATGCCGGTAGGCTTGTATAACAGCACAATCATCAGCTGTGATATCGGCGACAACGTGGTGATCGATAATGTGAACTTCATGAGCCATTATATCATTGGCAATGATGTGATGCTTGTCAACATTAATGAACTAGCCACCACCAATCATTCCAAATTTGGTAATGGCGTACTCAAAAAAGGAGAAAAAGAATCGGTGCGCATCTGGCTGGAAGTATGCAATGAAAATGCAGGCAGAAGTATTCTCCCTTTTAATGGCATGTTACCCGGTGATGCACATCTCTGGGCCAAATACAGGGACAATGAAACCCTCCTGGAAAAATTCAAAGCATTCACCGAAAAAAAATTTGATAAGCAAAGAGGTTACTATGGAAAGATCGGCGACCGGACAGTGATCAAGAATTGCAGTATCATTAAAGATGTATGGATAGGAACCGATGCATATATCAAAGGAGCCAATAAACTAAAGAACCTCACCATTAATTCTTCACCCGAAGCTCATTCGCAGATCGGGGAAGGCTGCGAACTGGTAAATGGTATCGTGGGTTTTGGTTGCCGCATTTTTTATGGCGTAAAAGCAGTTCGTTTTATTCTCTCTTCTAATTCACAATTAAAATATGGCGCCCGCCTGATCAATTCCTATTTAGGTGATAATTCTACTATCTCCTGTTGCGAAGTATTGAACTCACTGATCTTCCCGGCGCATGAACAGCATCATAATAATTCTTTTTTGTGTGCAGCAACGGTGATGGGCCAAAGTAATATGGCAGCAGGTGCTACTATTGGTTCCAATCATAATTCAAGGGGTGCTGATGGAGAGATCGTAGCGGGCCGTGGCTTTTGGCCGGGCTTATGTGTAAGTTTGAAACACAATTCAAAATTTGCCTCCTTCACACTGATCGCCAAGGGTGATTTCCCTGCAGAGCTTAATATTCCTATTCCCTTTTCACTGGTTAGTAATGATGTGAGCCATGACAGGCTTTCCATCATGCCCGGCTATTGGTTCATGTATAATATGTATGCGCTGGCCCGTAATGCCGGGAAATATGTAAGCAGGGATAATCGTACAGATAAAACACAATTGCTCGAATATGATTACCTGGCTCCGGATAGTGTGAATGAAATACTCGATGCATTAAACATCATTAAAAAAGCAGTTGGCAAAGCATGGGTATTAAAGCACAAAAAGAAAATCGCGGAGAACGATTTCATAAAAACGGGTGAAGCCATATTGGAAAAAGGAGGAAAGATCGATGACCTTGAAATTGTAGTGGAAGGATTTGAAAATACCAACCGCAAAACACAACTACTAAAAGCCGGCGAGGCCTATAAAATATATAAAGAGCTGGTAGTTTATTATGGTATCACTCAATTGATCGGGCTGATAGAAACAAAAAATATCAGCTCCTTTCAGCAATTAATAAAATTGCTTCCCGCAAAACCGTCCATACAACCCTGGCTGAATATTGGTGGCCAACTGATCCCGGAACCGGCTGTAAAAACTTTACTCAGAAATATCAATGCTGGCAAAGTGAATGGATGGGATGAAGTGCATGCTTTCTATTCTAAACAGGGTGAGGCTTATCAAAAAGATAAAGCTGCTCATGCGTTTGCGTGCCTGCTGGCTGTATTGAAAATAAGCCCTGCGAAATTTACAAAGAAAATATTCCTGTCACTTCTCCGGCAAGCGCTTGTTACCGAGGAATGGATGACAAAGGGAATATTTGAATCAAGGGCCAAAGATTACAGTAACCCGTTCCGGCAAATGGTGTACGAAACAGAAAAAGAAATGGAAAAAGTGATCGGGAAATTGAAAGACAATAGCTTTATTCGCCAGCAACAGGAAGAATTGAAAAGTTTTGAAATAAAGGTCCGCGCCATTTCACAATCGCTGAACTCTTAAACTACACTGTGAAAACCGTAGATGCATACATAGAGGCTTTGCCGGAAGAAAGAAAGGAGATATGCGAAATACTCCGGGAAATTATTCTTGAAAATGTTCCTGGCATCATTGAAAAATTAAGCTTTAAAATTCCCTTTTACCATTACTATGGCATGTTCATGTACCTCAACAATACCAAAGAAGGTATAGATGTTGCATTTTGCCGTGGCAGGGATCTTCTCGAAACCTTTCCGCAACTAACGAGCAAATCAAGAGCGATCGTTGCTACTGTTTGTATCAAACATAAAAAAGAGATCAACTCTTTTGCAGTAAGAGAAATGATCGTCACTGCCGCAGCATGGAACGAAGAAGCTAAACGACTCAAGATACCGATGGTTAAAAAAGCAGCTGCAAAAAAACAACGGATATAATATCAATCGTTGTTTTGCGGAGTAAAGGGATAATACATCAGTGCAAAGCCGGCCTGGTGACAAGCAGTATAATAAAGCGCATCAAAAAGATAATGTTTGAAAGGTTTTTTCCCCTCTCCTATTTTGATGACGAGTGTCGATGTCCATGCCATACGATTGATAAATGTATTCAGGTGATACTGGTCCGTAAAAGCAACAAACACTGAAGTTGATAAAGGAAATCTCGGGCCTTGTGACCTGTCATGATTCTTATACTTATTTTTCCAGCTCACAGCCGGATTGAACCATAATGGATTTGCATTCGGGAATTTTTTCCTGAAATAACTCCAATGAAATTGCAGTGTTTCATTAAATCCTTTACTGGCGCCAGCAATAAATACCAGGCCACCCGTGAGCCAGCGATTGCCGGTCATTCTCCATTTTAATGGTTGCAGTTTGATCTTATCTCCTGTTGATTGTTCGGGTAACAGGTTCTGTGAAAGTGCAGGAGTGTTCGGCAATGAATAATCATCTCCTTCACTTAATAGTTGCGCATTTGAAACAATGCAGGCAAACAGGGCGATTGATAATAATATCAGTTTCATATTGAACAGATAGAGGTGGCAAATAATTGCGGTTGTTCAATAGAAAACAGGATGCATTAGGGAAAGGGCTTCAGAGAAGATTGAATTGGGTACGGGCAATTGCCCAATAGGAGCTTAGTAGAACAAAATAGAAATTACCCTGCGATACTGCAAGGAATAACATTATTTTTTTTAATGTATCGTAGTTATACGAGAATTGAAACAACCTTTACTTTTTCCTGAAGAACAAACGCACCGGCACACCGGTCAGGTCAAAATGCTGACGCAATTGATTTTCAAGATAGTTTTTGTAAGGCTGCTTGATATCGTCGGGGAAATTGCAGAAAAAAGCAAATGACGGGACGGCTGTTGGCAACTGGGTCACAAACTTGATCTTTACCGGGTGGCCCCTTACCACAGGCGCATGATACGCTTCAACCGCCTTCAGCATCACATCATTTAATTGTGAAGTAGGTATTCTTTTTTGCCTGTTGGCATACACATCCAGCGCTATTTCGATAGCTTTAAATATGCGGGTCTTTTCTTTGGCAGAAATAAAAAGAATGGGAACATCTGTGAACGGCGCCAGCTTTTCCAATAATTTTTTCTCGTACTCTTTAGCCGTATTGGTTTCCTTTTCGAGCAGGTCCCATTTGTTAACCAATATCAGCACACCTTTTCCTTTTCTTACTGCCAAACTAAAAATATTAAGGTCCTGCGCCGTGATGCCTTTTTCAGCATCCAATAATATCAGGCACACATCGGCTTCATCCATTGCTTTGATGGCACGGATCACAGAATAAAACTCAAGATCCTCATGAACTTTTGTTTTACGACGGATCCCGGCAGTATCGATCAATATGAACTCTTTCTGAAATAGTTTATAATGTGTGTGGATCGTATCTCTTGTGGTGCCGGCAATATCGCTGACAATTGTTCTTTCTTCACCGATCAGCGCATTCAATAAAGAAGATTTTCCAACATTGGGTTGGCCAATAATGGCAAATTTTGGAAGTGCATTGATCTCGGCTACTTCTTCAGACGAATCTTCTTTTATCAATGCGGCAATAGCATCAAGCAATTCACCACTCCCACTACCACTGGCGGCAGCGACAAAAAAGATATGATCAAACCCGAGGCTGTAAAATTCTGCGGCCTCGAGCAATCTTTCGTTATTATCAACTTTGTTGACCGTAAGAAAAACAGGTTTTGTGCTTCTGCGCAACACATCCGCCATTGCATCATCGAGATTGGTCATACCAGTGTGAGCATCCACCATAAAAATGATGGCATCGGCTTCATCCACTGCTATCAACACCTGTTTCGCGATCTCTTTTTCAAAAACATCTTCGCTGCCCGCCACAAAACCACCTGTATCAATAACATTAAAGGTCTTACCTGTCCAATCAGCAACGCCATATTGACGATCACGGGTCACACCGCTAACATCATCTACAATAGCTTTTCGTTGCTCGAGTAAACGATTAAAGAAAGTGCTTTTCCCGACATTCGGGCGGCCAACTATTGCAACTGTAAAACTCATAACCTTAATTTCTAAATTAACTTCAATATTTTAATACCCGTATTCTTTTAACTGCATTTCATTTTCCCGCCACTTGGGTTTAACTTTTACAAAAAGCTCCAGAAAAACCTTTTGACTAATAAACGCTTCGATATCCTTTCTTGCCTCACTGCCGATCTTTTTGATCATGCTTCCCTTTTCACCGATCAAAATAGCTTTCTGTGTTTCGCGGTGAACGATGATATCAGCAACAATTTTAGTGAGTGTAATTTTTTCCTGGTATTCTCTTACTAATACTGCTGTGTGATACGGAATCTCATCTTCCGCTAACTCGTAAATTTTTTCACGGATCAATTCACTCACAAAAAATCTTGTATTCAGATCGCTGATATCATCCGTATCATAAAACGGCTCACCCTCCGGTAAAAACTCCAATATTGATTTTATCAGTTGCTTTTTATTAATACCTGAAAGAGCCGAAATAG
>DASVNY010000655.1:0-4453 GCA_036383615.1 Chitinophagaceae bacterium | reverse complement strand
ACATCACTGCCTACAACCGTTATCTCATATACCGAATCAGTTCCTTTCATTGTTTTGGTGATCTTCGACTCATCAACCGGCACCGTACCAACGGCTTCAACAATGATCTTTTTTACCGGCCCGGGCAGATCAACATAATTAAGCGCTTCTGACTGCTGATTTGATAAAACTTTTCCATCCTGTGCAATACGGGTGCGGGTAACTGTTGAACGTGTGTTGCTGTTATAGACAGTAGATTGAACCGACAGGTTTTTTTCGTCACCTTCAACTGTTATTTTATCCAGGAGCCCATTGCCAACGGCAGTCATAATTGCTTTTTCTAAATTGGCGGATGGATGATATCCTAAGAAATGCTCAATGATCGATTGACCACCGGCAATAGGTTTTTTTCTTCCGCCAAAACCCATCAGGCCATCCAGTGTTTTATCTGCTGTCCTGGCAACCATAATGCGTCTTGTTACTCCTGCAATATTTTTCCCATCCTCCAGGGTCAGCGTCGGCTCAACGTAATAAACTCCATTTGTTTTAGGAGTCGTGAATTTTATTTCCTGGTTCACCGAAGCATAAGCAGGAATAAATATTTTAGACGAAATTTTGCTTACTGCTTTTCCTGCAAGATCTTTTACTGTTATAGTAAGGGTGGCATTTTGATCCTTTGAAAAATCATTCCAGGCTATTAGTTTTTTTGTTTGAGAAGTAGCCGGTTGATAAACGACTCTGTCCTTATACCATTCACGGGCCTGCAGCATATCGATAGAAGCACCAACAGGTTCATTGATCTTTTTCAGTACCAGTAGATTTGGTTGCGGCACTAATGAATCACCAATATTTCCCTGGAAATAGTTTTGCCCATTCACCCAACCACTTAACAAAGCAAAGGGCGCCCATGCCTGTATCCTTGCTCCCCTGAAATATGTGCCAACATCAGCATGAATGTCAGCGAGCAATTGGCCGATCAACTCTTTTGTATAATAGAAAATTCCCCATCCTGTACTTGTACGACTTGTTTTAAAATTTTCACGCGGTTCCAGCAAACCAAATTCGTTGGTCCATAAACGAACGGACTCAAGAATAGTTGACGGTTTATTATCGGGAAGAGGGTAGTCGGGTACCGTTACAATATTCTCTGAATACTCGTAAATATGTTTTGCACGGAAATCATCTTCACCCCAAAGACGGGTAGGGTCATATTTACGTAAGGCATCTTTTAATGCTGTGAGATGCACATTACCTTCATTCTCCTGGTCCCAGGTAACGATCGAAGGATGATTGACATTTTGCTGAACCCAGCGTGTCAATTCGATTTCTGCTTCTTCCTTGTCTTTGCCTGCCGGTTCGTCATCATGCATATATCTCCATTCATCCTGCAGCATAATGCCTTCCTGGTCGGCGATCTCATACCATTTATTATACGCATGTCCAAGATGGATACGTAAATAATTAAAGTTGTAATCCTTCACCGCTGCTCTTAAAAACTTTCTTATCCAGTTTTCGTCAAATACATATTTTGACCAGCGATTCATGGATCTTACAAAAGCAATATTCTCGGCCCTGAAGAATGTTTTTTGTCCATTCACCAGCACATCTCTTCCTTTTACTTCAATGCTGCGGTAGCCGAAGGCTATGTTCTTATCCGATAAAACTTTTCCAGCCTTATCAGTTAGCCTCACATTCATGTTATAAAGCTTGGGGTTTCCTTCTTTCCCGGCGCTCCAGAATTTCAACATGTTGCTTGGAAGATCAAGTGTACAGGCAGCCATTTCGCCTTGTTTAAGGGAGACTGATCTTTGAACCTGTGAAATGACCTGGCCATTATCAGTGATAGATGCGATTACATTGATGGTTGAATCTGTTGCTGAATTGTTTTTTACTTCAACTTCACAAACAGTGACTTGTTTCTTTAGATCAGGGAGTATTTTAGTATGTTGATTGGTTACAGACTGACCCAGGTCAATTGTTACGTCATCCCAGATCCCCGGTGCACGGGTATTGCGCCACCATTCGGATGAGTTTTCTTTGGAAGGAGAAGAGGCCGTGTTCCAGCTTCCCACGCGAACTACCAGCTCATTCTTTCCTTTAAAATTCAATGCACGGCTCACATCAAATGAGGCATGAGAATAAGTGGAGTAGTGATCATAACCTATTTCTGTGCCATTAAGCCAAACTTTTGCATTGTATTTCGCTCTTATTTTTAATAATGCATTTGGGTATGCAGGTTCATCGAGGTTAAACTCATATTTATACCAAACAAAATCGTAGTCAATAGCTGTTTTATCTATCCCATCAAGATCTTCAGCAAGCTTTGGGGTGGCCATCGTTACAATACCCGGCACAGGAACTTTTGATTGATAGCTTGCAGGTTTTGTGTTGTTGATAGCAACATCCCATGTTCCATTAAGCGAAACTGATTTATTAGCCAGGTCATACACTACCGGTTTGCCATTTGCCATTACATCTTTGAATGAAATGCCCTGTGCATTTTTAACACGTGAAGCCTGTGGCGTTTTTTTGATGTTCGTCTTTCTTACCGTAACATCAGTAACGGGCATTGCTTCAAAGCCTGTGATGTCAATGCCATAATTGGCTGCATATTCACAGGTAATATCTTCCAGCAGAAAGTCATTGAAGCGGGTAGGGTAGTTCTGTTTGCTTTCTGATTTGTAATCGGGTTCAAATTTGATAGCCGCGGCACGGAGAGAATCGGCGCTTACATTTCTTACACGGATCTGTTCAATATAACCACCACGATCGAGATTTGACTTGAAATAAATAGCATTGCCAGCTTCCCCTACACGGATGTTCTCAACAAAAACATTTCGTACGCCGCCTGATATTTCACTGCCGATACATACTGCATTTGTTTCTGTTTCAAAATAGCAGTTGCGGATAATAACATTCTCTGTTGGTTTGCCCACTCTCCAGCCATCATTATCGCGACCGGATTTAATGGCGATACCATCATCACCGGTGATGAATTTGCAATTTTCGATCAGCACATTGGTGGATGATTCAGGATCACAACCATCACTATTGAGGTTTTTGCTTTCAACGGTCACGCCTCTTACCGTTACATTATTGCAATAGATAGGGTGAATGACCCAGAAAGTAGAATTGACAAGCTTTATATCTTCAACAAGTATATTATTACATTCAACCAGTTCAACAAAACCCGGGCGCAGGTAATGTCCTTTACCAAACACACGTTGTTTTACCGGCACACCTGTTCTTCCCATTTCTCTCAGGTCCTGCTGATCTTTTTTCTGGTTAGGTTTCCATGTCGCGAAATTGGAAGTGCCCATCCCGTTCAGCAATCCTTTCCCGGTGATACCAATATTGCTTGCTTTATATGCATAGACCAATGGCGAATAATTATAAAGCTCCGTGCCTTCCCATCTTGTGAACACAACCGGTAAGTAATCATCCGCATTGCTGCTGAAAATAAGTTCGGCGCCTTCAGTCAAATGAAGATTGACATTGCTCTTAAGGATGATCGGTCCTTTTATATAGTACTTGCCTGCAGGCACCAGCAAACGGCCACCTCCCTGTGCATTACATTTAGTGATCGCGGCATTGATAGCAGGACGGCAATCTGCTGTTCCTCCTTTTTTGGCGCCAAAGGCAACGATGTTATAGTCCTTGTTTTTAAATGCCGGCGCTTTGATCTTTTTTTCAATCTCTTTTAATGCCGCCCATTTATCCTGTGCCATCACCTGGCCGGTGAAGAAGCAAAAAACTAAAAACGATATGGATACAATTCTAAGGGTCATGTGGATCTACTTCTTTTCGAATTTTTCTGGTTCACTTGGTTTATAACCGATACGGGTTGCTACAACAGTTAAGATGTCGTCTTTCTTTATCACAACGGGTGCTGAATAAAGAAACCAATGATTTTGGCTCAATCCTTTTCCATTGACCTGGTAAGCAACCGAAACTCCTTTTGTTTTGCAGGAAACACGGATCGTTCCGTTTGGCAATTGAGTGATCGAAGGTTGCGCTACTACCGGCTGGTTACCGCCCGGCCAAAGTTTATCTCTTAATTCTGCTTCTGTTAATCCTAAATAGGGGTTATATTTTTTATCCAACAGTTGTAGCTCTTTCCTTAATCGCTTAATGTCTTCCTGGTATTTGGGTTCATTGATAAGATTCTTCATTTCATGCGGGTCACTATCCACGTCATAAAATTCTTCAACACTTCTTGGTTTGTTAAACCAGCGCTGCACGTCTTCATTTAACTCTCCCTTCTTGCTCAGTTCAACCATGTTTTTCATTATTGGCATGCTTAGCCGGGATAGTATTTCCATATAACCTGATTTTTCAGGCAGGTAATTATGAACTAACCGGTAATGTTTATCACGAACTGAAGTCTGTCTTTCCACTATTTCATCCAACCTGTCACGTGCGCCATACACATATTCTCTTTCTTTGCCATTATACTTTCCCAAAAAAGGCACGC
>DASVNY010000654.1:0-4396 GCA_036383615.1 Chitinophagaceae bacterium | reverse complement strand
GATAGGATGGGCCCCAGCCATAAGAAACGACGGTGTACCAACCAGCAGGTAATGCACTGCAAACATTCATGCTGGTCGATGTAAAACATCTCCAGGGTGATGGCATTACTGTTAGCGCGGCTAATCCATCCGTAGCTTTTCCTTTGAATAAAGTTAGTGGGCTATAATCGCAGCCAAACGCCATACTATTAATAGTAATGCTTGCCGGGCCGCTTAAATAAAATTGCCGGTATATCGCTTTTGTGCCCGGACTGCCATAACCACCACTGCAAGGTTGAAAACCGTCAATAACAATCGCATTGTCTTTACAGGAATAATGATCGGTTGCACTTGTAACAGTTCCGCCTGTTGGTGGTATCATACTGAGAATATCACCCATGTCTTCAGCAGTTGCAAGATTATAATGCTTTGTATTGAGGGTATCAAATCTTACCTGGAATTGGTTAGTGTGTCCAATCTGGTTAGTATTTCCAAAAACTGCTTCAGTATATGTGCCCGGCACCACACAAACTTTAACGCCATCACACACATAGGGTGGTCCGGACGTATTTGCAAGACATAGGGTATATGGTGTTAACCCACTGATAGTACCGGGATAACTAAATGTATTTTGAGCGACAGCAAATGAATTAGCATCGCCTTTAAATAACTTGTAATTCATGTTGGTTGAACCAGTACTCCACATGCTTACTATGCCACTGTCGGGCACAATAAATTCACGATACATTGTTTTTGTATATGCGGCATTGCAATTGTCATCCAAAGGCATTACCGTATTGGCGCAGCCAAATGTATCAACCTTACTTGTATAAGTTATTCCCGGTACCAATGACTGCATTACCCCGCTTACATTATTAATCGTATCAAATACGCCCGGCGCGGACAAAGAATATTTATTTGACGCGACAATTGACTTTACATTAATGTTCATGTCGAAAATGGTACCCAGGTTCGTCATAGGGCAGGTATAATCAGAAGGAATGATTGTGTCCTGTCCCATGATCTGCATCGTATAATCTCCCGGTGGCAGACAGGAGAATGATGAGGCGTTGAAAAAGCTTCCTATAATATTGACAGGATCAAGACTGCTGCAACTGTTCGATACATTTTGATTGTATAACCTTATATATAATGGTGGTCCGCAGGAGCCGGCTGGGTTAACATTACTGATATTAATATTAATATTGGATGTGCCTGATAAAGTGAAAATAAAAAATGTACTCAGGTTTAATTTAATGCCGCCAACGGTGAGCCCGTTTGCAGGTAATGAAGGATTGCATGGATGAGTTGAGTGCCGGGAATTGCAGGCAAGAAAATCATTTCTGCCGGTAGTTATACCAGCCGGACTTGAGGGAAGCACACCTAAGTTATTTGTCGTGGGTGTAATAGCAGATAAAATTGGCTCAGGTGCAATGGTTGGACCAAAGCCTCCCAATGCAAGCCTTAAGGTGATCTGGCCCTGATAATTCTTATTATAAAAAAGCTGGATCGAATAAGTAGTGTTGGGGTCTAATTCAGTACAACCAAAAATTTTTGAACCCGGCACTGAATTGTCAGCATTTATTGAATCACAACCACCTACTTGTGGCAGAGAGCTGTAAGATGTGCCGCGCACATCTCCTTTGTACACCCGGATACCGACTTTTCCTGGATTTCCCCAAACAAAAACTCCTAAATAATCAAGATAAGCAGGTGTTTTAAAAACATGCCAGGTGCTTTTATTATAATCCTGGTAATTATTTAAAGCTGTACAGATTTCTGCCGCATCATCTATTGATTGACAATCGACATTATATGCCGGTTGTGTTGTTAAACCTCTCGGTATTGTTCCGAAATAATAAGCTTGTGCCTGCAGATCGTAAGCCGCGGTGGGCTGACCTGTTTCTACAGTAATATAAACAGGACCATTAGCAGAGGCTTTGCCTGAAACTTGTACGAGGTAATCACCGCTCTCAACACAAGGATGAAAGGTGTTGCCAAAAACTCCGATAGGCGTAAGCTTTGTGCTAATATCAGCTCCTGTTGGTAAACAAGAATTGGTTTTATAAACTGCAAAACCAGCATCGCCTGCAGTTATCAACGAACCCGGCTGCGCCAATGTAACACGAACCGAACGTGTAGTAGGTAAAGAAAACTTATACCAAATTGATTTTTGATTTTGTCCACCCACGAGAATTGCCGGCGCAAATGTTTCCCCGGCCTGCACCGTAGCTGATGTAAGATCAAATGTAGCCGAAGTAAATATCCCTAATCCAAAACCACCGTTGCTGATCATAACAACAGATGCATTTGTACAATTATCATTAGCTGGTTGCGCCTGGGCAGGCATGGTAGTAAGCAAAACAAGTATGACTGCCACTGAAATAGTTTTCAGTGCAGAAATAGATGTTCTTTTACTTCTGCCAATGGGATTCATAAAGAGGTGGAAGATGGTTTGGCAACAGTAAATATGAAGACAAACCGGGCGCAAAACAATCCCCCGTTCGGGGAATGACTCAAAGTAATTTTACCTTATTCAGCGCTTCAATCTTGTTCTGTACATTCAGCTTGCGATAAATGTTTTTCAGATGCTTCTTCACTGTTTCGGAACTTATTTCCATTTTTTCAGAGATCTCTTTATAGGTCATTCCTTTAGAAAGAAAATACAGGACCTCTTTCTCTCTCAGTGTAATTGACCGGAAAATAGCTGTAGGCTGCATACTGGTAGTTAGTAAAAATGCAAGCCAGCGTGTAAAAAATCAATTCCCCTTTCGGGGAATGGGTCATAAAAGTTTAAACTTATTCAGCGCTTCAATTTTATTTTGTACATGCAGTTTCTGGTAAATATTTTTCAAATGTTTTTTCACTGTTTCAGTTCCTACGCCCAACTGCTGGGCGATCTCTTTATACAATAAACCTTTTGCTAAAAGCTCGAGCACCTCTTTTTCCCTATGGCTTAATAAAAAACCTGTATCAGTGATAGCGGGTTTTTGAAATGAAGTGATCACTTTACGGGCAATAAACGGGCTCATCGCCGACCCGCCATTGTATATATCATGAATTGCTTTTACAATATCAGCCGCAGTAACCGGGTCCTTTAAAATATAACCGGCGGCTCCACATTTCAATGCTTCAAATATGGTGTCATTGTCATCATGAATACTGCAAACCATGAATTGTGTTTGCGTCATTTTATCTTTTAACCGTACGATCAGTTCAGTGCCCCGCATGCCGGGCAGGCTTATATCGGCGATCACTATATCAGGATTTACTATGGGCAATGCCGTGATAGCTTTTTCAGCGCTGGCATACGAACCCGCCAGGGAAAGATCATGTTCATTCCCGATGATCGCTTCCAATCCAATCCTGAATTGTTCGTTGTCTTCTACAATGGCTACAGTTATCATAAGCTTTGTCAAATTGGTATTTCAAAAATTAATGTAAGTCCATCTTCATTTTTGATAGAAAGGGTTCCATTGAGTTGCTGTACCCGTTGCCGCATATTCTTCATCCCGTTGCCCTGCCCATCCTGCTGATCTTTGGTAAATCCTTTTCCATTGTCTGATACCTGGATGCGGAGCTTGTCATCAGTTTTGATAATGATATTTACTTTACTGGCAGCAGAATGCTTGATAATATTATGCAGCGCTTCTTTAGTTACCAGGAAAATATTTCTTCTTGCCTCCCCGCTGATCTTCTTGTCGCGTATATTATCAGGCACGTCAATGATAAGCTGGCAGGGATAATGCTCAAGCAATGCCCTTGCCTGTTTTTGAATATAGGCGATAAGATTGGGCAGATCATCATTCTCCGTATTGAGGCTCCATATTACTTCTTTCATTTTAGATGATACATCACCCACAGAACGGTAGATCTTTTCTACTTCTTCAGCGGCTTGTTCATCTTTTATTTTGTTTTTTGTCATCTCAGTCAATAAGCGGATACCAGAGAGACCGGCGCCGATATCATCATGCATTTCGGCGGAGATCCTTTGTCTTTCGTATTGAATAGCCAGCTGTTTTTCTAACAATACCCTTTGTTTTCTTAACCGGTATAAATAAATCAGTCGTGCAATAAATAAAAGAATAAATGCGGCAAACGATATCACAATGCTGTTAAACCACCAGGTTTGCCACCAGGCGGGGCGAATAGTGAAACGATAAGTAAATGGAGCGGTCCATTCTCCTGACTGGCCGATCGCTTTTACCTGGAATTCATAATCGCCATGACTTAAGTTCCTGTAATTGGCGGATGGTTCTGGCGATGGATGACTCCATCCGTATTCTGCTCCAATTAAACGATAGCTATATTTTATTTTATGAGGAGCTGACCAGTCAATAGCAGCGAAATGAAAACTAATACGGTTTTGATCATGAGCCAGTGATAAGTGATCAGGATAATTATGAAATGGATCGGG
>DASVNY010000653.1:0-11052 GCA_036383615.1 Chitinophagaceae bacterium | reverse complement strand
ATAGTTCAGTGATATGTCCCTGGTCATCGGTGTCTTTTCCAAATGCATGGGGAAGCTGTTTGGCAATGATCAAAATGCCAATGCTTGTCAGCATTCCCTTTATCACACTACCGGGAATGTAGTTTGCAATACCGCCCAATTTCAATGCGCCCAACGCAATTTGCAACACACCAGCCAATACAACAGCACACAAAAACAAATTATAGTTTCCTTCCAGCGCTATAATAGCGCCGGCAACTAATGTTGCCAGTCCTGCAGCCGGTCCGCTTACGCTCAATTGTGAATTGCTAAGTGAACCAATAACCAAACCGCCGATAATGCCTGCGATCAGTCCGCTAAAAGGTGTGGCGCCACTGGCGATAGCGATACCCAAACAAAGCGGCAGGGCTACGAGGAAAACCACCACCCCTGCCGGCAGGTCTGCTTTCAAATATTTCTTATTGATCATTTTTTATTTTCTATTTAGATAAATACCTTTCTTATGCTACTACATTCGCAGCCTTTTCTTTCTTTGGTCGTTTTGTGAGGTTCTTGAAAAAATCAACCTGTCCATTTTCGATATTATAAACACCACCAACAATTCCTATCTCACCTTTCTTGAACATATCTCTTACGATATCGCTGCGGTTGAGTATTTCTTCAAGACTGTTCTCTACATTGGCATAGGACACTTCATCATGAAAAAGATGATCACCTGCTTCTTTTAATAAGGCTTTGCTGATAGAAGGTTGAATCCTGTTGAGCAATGCTGTGATATGACCGTCTTCTACGCCTGCTTTTGCGCTTTTGATCGCCCCGCATTCGGTATGCCCAAGTACCATCAGCACTTTTGTACCAACATATTTTATCGCATACTCGATACTGGCGAGGATATCATCATTCACGATATTACCTGCAACACGAATACTGAAAATATCTCCCAGCCCCTGGTCGAATATTAATTCAGTAGAGGTGCGTGAATCCATACAACTTAATATCACAGCGAAAGGGTACTGTCCCTCTCTTGTTTCGTTGATCATTTCCAAATGATCATGGTCCTTATGAAGGTTTCCGATAAATCTTTTGTTTCCTTCCACCAATAACTCATAGCCCTTATACGGGGTTAGGGTTTCTAAAAACTCTTTAGAATGCTTTCTCATCATTAAATAATTTAAAATGCTGCTGCCACGAAGGATGACAACACAGGGTAATTAATAAATAGGGTTAACTAACTAAACAGACTTCAAAAAAGTCCTTTAATGGCAAGCAATAAGTATAGCAATAGATAGATCAGGCCTGGTTTGGGGGAGGCACCAGGAGTTCACCGTGAAATGCTACATAGGTATCGGCATTTTCACATTTGTGATAACGGGAGATGATAGAAAAGAAATAATCTGATTTGTGATGTTCGTGAAGATATTCTTCAGAAAGAGAAATACCACCGGGGGCTTTTTCTTCGGTGCCGCTGCCAAAAGGATTTGACTCCTCTTCATTGCAGGGAAGCGGGGTGGTTGTAGTATTTTCCTGTTTGGCAATTTGCTGCTGGCTTGAATACACAAAAGGAAGACTGACCGTGAGCCATAACAAAGCCACTATCATGAAAACTGATGAAACGAGCTGAAACGGGCTATATGTTTTTCTTCTTTTTCTCATTAAAGCGCTGCAAAATAATACAGCAGGTTCTTTAATCCAAGCCACTCATGGATTGAATGTGCTGCAAAAATAACAGGTAATGCCCCAAGTTGTTCATGCTGGTCGTCATTTTTTCATTAGAATTTTTTTAATGTCTTTATTATTGAAAAGCAAACAGCTGTTTGTGCTTTGGAGTTCATTTAAAGTTAATTTTGAGCTCTAAACACACGGTATGAGGTCATACGAACTTTTATTACAGGAAAACAAAACATGGGCAGCCGATATGGTCGCATCTGACCCTGAGTTTTTCAAAAAACTTTCGGATCTGCAAACCCCGGAATATTTATGGATCGGTTGCAGCGACAGCAGGGTGCCCGCTAACCAGATCACCGGCACACAACCCGGGGAAATTTTTGTACATCGTAATGTGGCCAATCTTGTTATCAATACCGATGTGAATGTATTGAGTGTGCTCGACTATGCCGTGAATCATCTCAAGGTAAAACATGTGATCGTTTGCGGACATTATGGATGCGGGGGCATAAGAGCTGCCATCACTAATCATGATTTCAAACCCGTGTTGAATATGTGGCTGCGGAATATCAAAGACGTTTATCGCATTCATCGTTCTGAACTTGACCTGCTGCATGATGATGACAAGAGAGCAGATCGCCTGGTTGAACTGAATGTAATGGAACAGGTATTTAACCTCGCCAAAACATCGATCATTCAGCGGGCATGGAAGAATGAACAACGCCCCGATCTTCATGGCTGGGTATATGGATTAAAAGACGGCATCATCAAACCGGTGTATGAAATGAATGCCGGAACACATATTGACCAGTTATATGAATATGATGATCTATGATTGTTTGCCTTTAACAGGCAGCAATGAAAAGTAAAGCCATATAAATCCTGCTATCGCGGAAATAGTGGAGGCGACCAGGATCGATATCTTGGACAGATCGATAAGTTTTGTATCCCCGAATGCCAGCATCGAAATAAATATAGACATCGTGAAGCCGATGCCGCCGAGCATTCCTGCTCCTGCGATCTGTTTCCAACGAATATCTTTGGGAAGCACACATATACCTAAACCCACTCCCAATAAAACCGATAATATTATTCCCACCGGTTTCCCGATTATCAATCCAATCATAATGCCCTGGCTGAGTGGCTCACTCAAATTATTATACCAGCCGCTTTCAACAGGAATACAGGTGTTGGCTAAAGCAAATAGGGGAAGAATAACAAAAGCGACCGGTTTGTGTAATTGTTTTTGTAAAAGGTATGATGCTGATCGCTCCGACCCTTTTCCAAATGGAATAACAAAAGCAAGCAACACACCTGCAATGGTAGCATGCACACCGGATTGCAGCATAAAATACCACATAACAATTCCACCAAGCAGGTAAGGCAGCAGGCTGTGCATCTTTAGTTTGTTTAATATTAACAACAGCGTCCAAACACCCAGCGATATAAGCAGGTTCACGATTGAAAGATCAGTGGTATAAAAAACAGCAATGAGGATAATAGCACCGAGATCATCGATCACAGCCAATGCAGTTAAAAATATTTTTAAAGAAGGAGGAGATTTTTTTCCTAAAAGAGACAGGATGCCTATAGCAAACGCGATATCAGTAGCCATTGGAATGCCGAAACCATTTTGGGTATTTGTTCCGGCATTAAAAAGAAAAAAGATCAATCCCGGTACCAGCATTCCTCCTGCGGCAGCTACAACGGGCAATGAAGCTTTTTTAATGCCGGACAATTCGCCTGTATAGATCTCTCTTTTCAATTCAAGCCCGATCATTAAAAAGAAGATCGCCATCAACCCGTCATTGATCCAGTGAGTGATGCTATGCCCTGCAATTTCTTTTTGCCAAAAGCCAACATAGTTTGCCTGCCAGGATGAATTGGCCAACAATAAGGAAATGATAGTAACGGCCACCAGTATGAATCCAGCCGTTTTTTCGCTTTCCAAAAAATTCCTGAGTAAGCCTGATAACTTCATTGGTTTGAACGATGCATTCAAAAATAAGCATTGGTTATTTATAAGCCCGGATTAACAAAGCAGGAAGCTATTACGTTCTTAAATTTCATAATTTGCGATCATGTCAATCGAAATAAATAACCTTCTGAAAGAATACGGCGAACAAAAAGCGGTCAATAATATTTCTTTCAAAGTAGGCAAAGGTGAGATCGTTGGTTTTTTGGGCCCTAATGGCGCAGGAAAATCAACCACGATGAAGATCATCACGGGTTATTTGCAGCAAACAGGCGGCGAAGCTTTTGTTTGCGGTATTAATGTCAGCACAGACCCCCTGGCCAGCAAGAAAAAAATAGGTTACCTGCCCGAATTGAATGCCTTGTATTATGACATGTATGTAAAAGAATATTTGGGTTTTGTAGCTGAAGTGCATGGGGTAGTCAATAAACAACAAGCTATAGAAAATACCATTGATACAGTGGGACTAAAGCTTGAAGCAAAGAAAAAGATCGGGCAATTATCAAAGGGGTATAAACAAAGAGTGGGATTGGCTGCGGCATTGATTCATGACCCTGAAGTATTGATACTGGATGAGCCAACATCCGGACTTGACCCCAACCAGATAATTGAAATAAGAGAAGTGATAAAAAACCAGGGCAAGAATAAAACCGTTCTTTTTTCTTCTCATATTTTACAGGAAGTGGAAGCCATTTGCGACAGGGTGATCATCATCCATAAAGGGAATCTTGTAGCCGACGACACATTGAGTAATCTCAGGACCACTTCCTCATCGGATGTGGTAAAAGTGAGCTTCAAGGAATCCATAGATAAACAGCTGCTCGAAAAATTATCTGCTGCAAAAAATATTACGAACACGGGTGCGAACAGCTGGAAAATAAGTACTGCCGATCCTGAATTATTGCGAAAGCAACTGCTCGAATTATCGCTGCAGCAACAGCTTAATATTGTTTCCCTGCAAAGTGAGAATCAAAGTTTGGAAGAAGTGTTCAGATCGCTGACAGCGACTGTTAATGAGTGATCATCTTATTAAAGTGATCGTACCTTTCTGGATTTGTGTCTTATCATCATTAGTGATCAGTTCAACGATCCATACATAAACCCCGCTATCCAGTTTCATTCCTTTATGGGTACCATCCCATCCTACTCCTTCTGTTACTGTTGAGAAAACGATCTGTCCGTGACGATTATAAACTGCAAATCTTTTAAGCCCCTTTACTCCCGATAAATTTGGTTTAAGCAGGTCATTTAATCCATCGTTATTAGGTGTGAACCCGGAAGGCATTAACACACCGCAATCTTTCAGTACAAAAATGTCTTTTTGCGTAGTGGCGGTGCATCCTGCCGGTGAAGACGCCGTTAAGCTGACATTGAAACTACCTGTACCTAAAAAAGTTTTGACCGGGCTCTCCTCTGTTGAAAATGTTCCATCACCAAATTGCCACCTGTATGTTAACGGCTCATTGGTTGAAATTGCTGAGCGGTTCGTAAATGACACCGGGGTATTCAGGCATTGTGCCAATCGGTTCAATATAAATGAAACATTGGGAATGGCAGATAATAGTATGCTATGCTGTCTTGTTGAATCGATACATCCATTTTGTCTTAACTGTGCCCAATAGGTACCTGCAGTTGCCGGCCGGTAAGTATGGCCCGTTGCGCCGCTCACCATATTATTGTCAAGGAACCATTGCACAGTTGCCGATGAATTACCAACTGTCAACTGGTTGTCAACCCGCTCTGCGGGACAATACAATGTTCTTCCTGTCATCGAACTAACAGTATCAATAATAAAAGGCGTGATCACTACGGTATCGCTGGTAAAACAGGCGGTCCTGACATCAGTTGTTTTTACAATAAAAGTGGTGGTTGCCGTTAAAACTGTGTTGATATAAGGATTAGCTGAAATATGGTTGGTCACTAAGTGGGAAGGGCTCCATGCATACATATGCCCGGGGGATCCCGGGGCCCCTAATTGTGTTTGTCCTTTGCTGCAAACCACGCGGTCGGGCCCTGCGAAAGAAACTGGTTTGTCTGCCGACGCGATAGTGGCATATAAAGTATCAGGGCACCCGAATGTTGGGTAGGGTTCAAGAATAACGGGGAAAACAGAACCCAAAGGAGGAGCAGGACTAAGCAAAACATTTTGTGCACTGCCTATAACCTGTGTAAAATCGGTATTTGAATACCAGGTATAAGATAAAAATCCATAGGGGGCCGTCACAGAAACAAAGTTATCATCTCCGCATTTAAAAGAACCATTGAATGTAGCATCGCAACGAGAGCTCACATCAACATAGGCATAGCCAAAATGACCGCCTAATGTACAGTCACTGGTTGCAAATTCCAATCGTATTGTTCTTCCGGCAAAAGAGCTGAGATCAACTGTGATGGGTGTCCAATCCTTATACACAACTTGCGGATAACCCGGTGAGGGCAAAAACCCCGGCAGACTTGAGGAAGATGTAAAATCAAAGGATACACAGCTTATTTGAGTGTTGTCTGCCACATCATACACTTTTGCCTGGAATCGTGGTTGTTGTTCCGGGTTATGACCAGGATCCTGCAGAACAATTGCATAGTGATAAATGATAGAAAAGTTGGTAATGTTTGAAGGGATCTCATACGTAAAAGAAACTCCGTCGGCCTCAGCTCCGCTTAAGTCATTTCCTAACCGGATGCTATACCCACTGCCATTAGGACAACTGACCGGGAACAATCCATATTTATCAAGATCAGTGTTGGTGGCCGGTATTATCGTATGCCGGTTACTCGCTTCCCCTGTATTGACCCATAGGACCTGGTTAGCTCCGGAAGTAACAGAAACGACCCCTGAGTTACAAACCCATCCCGAAAAATTTCCAAATTCAAAATCAAGATTCTCGGGACAAGTAGCGGTTTGTGCCCGGGTATTTAGCGAAGACAATAATAAAAAAACAAACAAGGCACTATTGCGGAACACAGCATTCATAAGCACTAAATGGCGACTTTAAATATAGCGAAAAGATCCTGATTTGCCTGTCGTTTTATATACCAGGCGGCCGGATAATATTACCGGCAGTTTCTGCTTTGGCATCCTTCTCAAAACATCGTTTCTTTGCAGGGCTTATAAACACTTATCGTGTTTCATTATAACGAAGTTGCTGCCACTTAGAGATAGTTTTATTCATCAAACCAAAAACAAGCAATCGACATGAGTTACATTTCAGAAATCTTTGCCCGTCAAATTCTCGATTCAAGAGGCAATCCAACGGTTGAAGTAGATGTATTAACAGATGAAGGTGCGTTAGGAAGAGCAGCGGTGCCCAGTGGCGCCAGCACAGGCATTCATGAAGCAGTTGAACTTCGTGATGGCGATAAAAAAACATACCTCGGAAAAGGAGTGCTAAAAGCAGTAAAAAATGTAAATGACGTTATTGCTCCCGCCCTGTTGGGAAATGATGTGGCCGATCAAACCGGCATAGATGAATTGATGATACAGCTTGATGGCACAGCCAATAAAGGAAAATTAGGCGCTAATGCTATCCTCGCCGTGAGTATGGCTGTAGCAAAAGCGGCTGCGGAAGAAGCATCACTTCCTTTGTTCCGTTATGTTGGCGGCACTAATGCAAAAGTATTACCTATCCCGATGATGAATATTTTGAATGGCGGCGCTCACGCGGATAACAAAATAGATTTCCAGGAATTCATGGTCATGCCAACCGGCGCTTCTTCTTTTAGCGAAGGTCTTAGATGGGGTGTGGAAATTTTTCATGCATTAAAAACAGTATTGAAGAAAAAAGGATATAGCACAAATGTTGGCGATGAAGGTGGCTTTGCGCCCAACATTCAAAGCAATGAAGAAGCCATCGAAACGGTATTGACAGCCATTCAATCTGCGGGTTATAAAGCAGGATCACAAATAGTTGTTGCCATGGATGCTGCCAATAGCGAATTGTGGGACAGCAAGAAAAAGAAGTATGTATTTCATAAAAGCAGTGGAAAAGAAATGAGCAGCGAACAATTGGTGAAATACTGGACAAGCTGGGTAAAACAATACCCGATTGTTTCTATTGAAGATGGAATGGCAGAAGATGATTGGGCTGGTTGGAAAATGCTGACAGAATCAATTGGAGATAAATGCCAACTGGTGGGTGACGATCTTTTTGTTACGAACGTAACAAGATTACAGCAGGGAATAGATAAAGAGATCGGTAACGGTTTATTGGTAAAAGTGAACCAGATCGGAACCATTACCGAAACAATCAATGCTGTTTCATTGGCACAGCATAATGGTTACAACACTATCATGAGTCATCGTAGTGGAGAAACGGAGGATACAACAATTGCAGACTTAGCGGTTGCTTTGAATTGCGGTCAAATAAAAACCGGTTCGGCTTCAAGAACGGATCGTATGGCAAAGTACAACCAGCTGATAAGAATTGAAGAGCTGTTAGGAAGTTCTGCTGTTTATCCAAAAGGAAAGATTAAATTTGGAAAATAGTCCAGATCATGGTTCAAGGTCCATGAGTTTTTATGGACTTTGAACCATGATTGAAATACAGGTTCTATTAAACATCCAACCATGAAATTGCTAACCCATATTCCTGCCTGGCTTAAAAACAAGTATTTTATTGCCTTTGCGTCTTTTGCGGTTATCATGCTTTTTTTGGATAAGAATGACATCTTTACCCAAATGGCGAGGAGTAAGGAGCTAAGAGAGCTTAAACAAAGTAAGGAGTTCTACACCCGCATGAATGAAGCGGAACAGAAAGGATTAGAGGCATTTAAGCATAACCCTGCCGCTATCGAAAAGTATGCAAGGGAAAAATACCTGATGAAGCGGGAAAATGAGGATCTTTTCCTGGTACCGGAAAAACCCGATACTGCCCCTGCAGCAACAAATAATTAGCATTTCAGGCACAATAAGGGCACCCCACCCCCGTTTATATGACGGACGTTTCAAATTCACACTGGACATCACTTATTTTGGACATTAATGGATTGCCCATGACAAATTTTACCCCTGAGGACCTTTTGTTGTATTTATACAAGGAAAGTACTCCTGAACAGACCGCTGCCATTGAAGAAGCCCTGCAAAAAGACTGGACGCTTCGTGAAAAATTAGCAGTATTAAAAGCCTCTATGCAAAGACTGGACAAGATCGCCGTAGCTCCAAGAACGGAGGTGGTGCTGAATGTGCTGAACTATGCAAGAGAAAATTCAAGCGAAGCAGTAAAGTAATACCAAGGTTTCAAGAAAGAATTGAAGCATTCGTCAGTTGACGGATGCTTTTTTATTTGGCTTATCTATGAAAATGTAAAATGTAGAATGTAAAATATTAAATGTAAAAGGGCCGCTATACTTTTACATTTAGCATTTTACATTTAGTATTTATCATTTAAGCAATGACACGCAAAGAACGCTACCAGTTTGTAATTGACTATTTTCAAACCAACACACCCAATGCAGAAACTGAATTGATCTATGATGATCCCTACCAGCTATTGGTAGCTGTTATTTTATCTGCCCAATGCACCGATAAACGCGTGAACCTGACAACTCCTGCCATTTTTGAACGATACCCCGATGTTGAGTCGTTAAGCAAAACCAATTTTGACGAACTATTCCCTTTTATTAAAAGCATATCCTATCCCAACAACAAGACAAAGCACCTCATTGGTATGGCGCAAAAACTGGTAAAGGATTTTAATGGTAAAGTTCCTATGACAGTTGATGAGCTCGTTCAATTGCCAGGTGTTGGAAGAAAAACTGCCAATGTTATTACTTCTGTAATCGACAATCAACCCAACATGGCTGTTGACACGCATGTGTTTAGGGTGAGCCGGAGAATTGGGCTGGTCCCCGCCACAGCTTCCACTCCTTTAGCGGTAGAAAAGGAACTGGTAAAACATTTTCCCGAAGAATTTATTCATAAAGCCCATCACTGGCTCATCCTGCATGGCCGTTATGTTTGCCTGGCCCGGAATCCACAATGTGACAATTGCGGTGTGAGGTTTGTTTGTAAGTATTTTGCAGCCGCCAACGCCTGATAACACAGTGATTTACTTTTCTTTCGCTAAATAGATACTGCCAACTACATAGTCTTCTGCCGCTACTACTAAATGGGTATAGAAAGAGCAAGTCTTATTTATTAGTTTTGCCCATCCGTTCTATGCAAAACAGCCGTATTTATCATACTAATTCAAATTGCCCAAAATGCAAACAAGTACGCTGTTTATTGAAAAGTACCCCATCAACACGAGGTTTTCCCTGCGCCCGCTTATAGACTCACTTAAAAATATCATCGCCTCAGGCAAGCCGGGTGCTGAAAAATTGTATGCGGGATTAATGGAAGAATTAGAAAGATCTCCTGAATTGCTTGAACCCATTACCGACCCTGGGATCCTTGAAAAAAACAAAGGGATCGTTGATGCTTTAATAGCAACCGTGTTTCCGCCAACCAAGATCAATAGCCAGAGTTTATATTCTGTAGCCATACCATTTACTTTCGAAACCGTTTATTCTTCCCGTTATTTCAAACAACTTTTCCTGGTACCCGGAACTAATACAATCAATGTTCCGGATAATGAATTGGGCCGCCGGCTTGAAAGAGATAAACTGAATGGATTGTATGAGTTGATCCTGAGAAAGTTTTCGAACCATGATTTTTCCGACCTTATCTCAACTGTTTATCCATTTGCCAACCCGGCTACGGGGCTGACCACTTTCCTCGAACTACAATTAGACACCCGCTTTGTCGATATAAAACCTGTAGGTGAGCTTCCGCAGTTCCCCTCACATGTCATCAATAAACAAACTAACCGCCTGATGCCGGTTGATGAGTTTTTTGAGCAGGTATCACCGGACCAGTTCATCGTTGAGGGTTTGATCATAGTAAGGGTGAATGATGTAACAGAAACCGAGATCATCTCACAAATAAAAAACCTGCTGCTTAAGATCAATGCCTTTTCGGAGAATGTTGTTTATGAGCAGCTCCAATCGTATATCCAGTCGCTGCTGAACATGAAGGATATTAAGATCGGCATCACTCCTTTCCTGGAGGTTAATGATCACTATGTGTATTCTGAATCGCATAATAATAATAGCATTCTTTTCAAAAACATTACTACCAATGCCGAAAAAGATGAGATGGTAGATACCTACCGGTTATTCTTCCGTGACACTTATTGGCCATTGGTATTCGAGGATCTTGAAAACGATATTCAGAATTATGAAGAACAATTGGGTTGTTATTTTAAAGAGGGATGCCGCAGTCTTATCATTTGTCCGCTCAAAACAAATACTGAATTGCTGGGTGTGTTAGAAATTGTTGCTGATGAAGCCGGCAAACTGAACCGCACACATATTGCCAAGATCGAATCGGCGATTCCCTTATTCGCATTGGCAGTTGAAAAAAGCGCCGAAAATCTCGATGGGCAGGTTGATAAAGT